>JADJXL010000004.1 GCA_016715885.1 Polyangiaceae bacterium | reverse complement strand
TCGCACGTTTGCTCGTGCGCGCAACGTTCCGCGTGACGCCATCGGTTGCGTGGTAGTCCTGGTCATCGCCTTCGGGGCCACGGAAATGCTCTTGCAGCGGATGTCGGCCCGCAGCCGGCAAAGGCTAAACCTGTTCACTCGCCACCTGCAAAGGTGCCCAATGCCGCAACTGTTCGACCCATCGCCGTGCGCATCGAGGCGACGGTAGAACTATTCGCCCCACTCACCTTCCGGAATTACTGCGGGGTTATGCCTTTCGCCCTTGGTTTGTCCTCCGAAGGAACTGCCGCGTATCAATTCGGTTTCAAGCATGGTGCAATGGGCAGGTTTCGCATACCCATTACGCCGTCGTCGTCGATTTCCACCGGTGTTGGCGTAACGATTCAGTGGATACCGTGGAACGATCATCGTGGCCCTCCCGGTCTCGATCTATGGTTGCCCGCTGAAGTTGGGTACGAATACCGCGGAGAAGGTTTCGTTCTCGTCGGACTCGGCGCGTCATACTGGCTCTACGCCTATCGTGACTATTCTGGCTTCTCGGACAGCACCTTTCATCAGCTCTTCCTCGAAAATTTGCCGCAATTGCGTCCAACGGCACGCGCCGGCCTAGGCTGGGCATTCTGAATTGCGCATCGAGCAGGCCAAATCGCAGCAACCCCTACCCCTCCAGTGCCAACATCGCGTGAGACAGCGTTCGCTCAACCGGTCGTCGCGATCGGCGGTCTTGCCAAACTACCGACACATCCGGTCGAGCCGCTTGCGCGACCCACTCTGCGCTCGCCCGCCCTCCCCAACCTCCACCGGTCCGCCCTAGGCAGCTCGGCTGCCCCTGCGACACCTCGCACGGCCTCCCCCGAGCAGCTCGGCTGCCCCCGAGCGACCGTCTCCATTCGCTCCACCCCAGCCAAGCTGCCCTGTTGCATGCGCTTCCGGCCCGCCGCAAGCAGCTCAGCTAGGCTGCGACGACCCCGCTTCCACGGGCGCGCCTTCCTGAGCTGCCTCGGGCAGAGCTTCCTCGGCTTTTGCACCCCGTCCGCCGCGCCCTTTGTACAGCGACGGCGCCAAGTCGTCCGCATCGCCTTCATGCCAGCGCAGGTATTGCACGGCACGCCGCGTTTCATCGTACGCGCGCATAAAAGCGTGAATGCACGCACGCGACGTTCAGCCGAAGGCAATGCAACCGTGCCAACCTGTTCACGCGCGCCGAGTGCCGACAAGAGCAGCGCACCAGCTCTCCGGCACGCGCTACTTCTTTTCCGTTGCAGCGGTTTTGCCTTGCAGGGTTTTCCAATTATCGGAGAACAGCGCCGACAGAGCGACCAAGTCATTGGCGATATCGACATTGCCCTGGCCCGATCGAATTTCTTCGACGGTTTTTGACGGCACGAGGCCCCTACCTGCAGCCGCTTCCGCGTCTCGCAATAGGTTTGCCCGTAGCGGCGCTGCTTCTTCGGCCAGTTCCTTCACGGTATTCTTCGGCGCCGTCTCGTTCAAAAACAGCAAATGCGAATACCACGCGGCCAGCGCATAGGTCCCGAGCTTATCGAACGTGGCAATGGAATGTTTTGGCAGTTGTTCGACGATGGCTGCGCGTAGCGGTGCGAGCCCTTCGAGCGCTCCGAGGGCCAGCGATACGGCTTGCGGAATGTCGACATTGATGGTCACGAAATCGGCTTCCGCAACGGATGCGAATTCGTTTTCGACTTGTAAATGGGCGGCTCGTGCATCGGGCGGCAATCCGGGCTTTTGGGCGCGGCTTTTTTGGATTCGGGCATGATGTACCTCGTCGTAAGCGGTGCGGCCGAGACGTTATCCGAATCGAGCGCTTGATGGAAGGGGGACGTTACAAACTTTGCTTGCCCTTCATGTTTTCCTCCCTGTAGCCTACCTGCTGCGTCGATACGTGCGAGGTGCCGCGGTGGAGGGGCTCGGGATGGCGACATGGCTTCGGTTTCTCTGGGCGGCGAGCGTGCTCGTGTTGAAGTCGTGGCGCTGCCTTCTTGGGGCGGTCTGTGGTTCGGTGCTCGTGGTCGCGCTCTTCACGACGAACGCATGGGCCGACGTAGCACCCGTCGAGGTGTGCTGGAGGCCAAACAATCTTTCGCCGGAAGACGACACGTTCGTCATGTTCAAGGATACGAAGGGGTGGAGGGAGGTCGGTGCATGGAGGGGGACGAGGACCGATCATCATATTGTTTACAAGCACAACCCAAACCTCGGCACCGATAGCCTCAATAGGTTTCCTGAGGATATCCGCAAGATTGCGTGGACCTGCAAGCGAGCACCCGCGGTTCAGCCGCCGCCAGCGGCGGATCCGCCACCTCCGCCACCACCGCCGCCAAAGCCGCCACCGCCGAAGAAGGTTACGCCAAAGCCGCAAGTGGCTCCGCGCAAGGCGGATGGTCCGAAACCGTTGCCCAAGCCGATAGCGCGTTCAGCGCAGAAGCCTGCTGCAAGGCAGGAGCAGCCGCGGAAAGCGCCGTCGGCACTGCCCGGCAGCGAGCGGTTGCTGCCGAAGGACGAGCAAGCGCGCGTGCTACCGGATGCAAAGGACGCGTCGCCATTACCACGGCCATCGCTTTCGCATTTTGCGGTGAATTGCGCGGACGAAAAGGCGCGGTGCAAGCGTGACGTGGAGCTCATGCCTGCCGAACTGCGAGCAACGCTTGCGGCGATCTTGGCACAGTCGTGTCGAGACAATGCGCGCCCGGATCCTCGACATGTGGGGCAAACGTATCGGGATCCACTTCAGGAAATTGAAACGAAATTGCTCATTGCTGCGCTGAGGTGGGCGGGTGAGCAATTGGCGGAGCCGCACGTCGTTCCACCCCAGCCGCGCGAGATATTGCCATTGCCGAAGCTCGTGGTGCAAAAGCCGGTCGCTGACGAAGCGTTGTCATTGGAAGATCCCCGTGTGCAATTCGGCGGCGGGTTGGTTTCTGGTGGCGCGATTGGCGCCGTGCCACTCGGTTCGGCCGGTGCCGAGGTCGCGATTCAATTGCGCCTGCTTCCGAAGGGCACGTATTGGGCGCAGGTGGGGCGTGCGTGCGGAGAGATTGTCGTTGGCACCGGTCAAATTGCCATTGGTTGCGCGGGCATGGGCGCTGGTGCCGGGATGAGCAGCACGGGTGGTGGGGCCATTGTGGGCGTGCCCATCGCGGCGGGGTCGTTTGCCATTGCCACCAATGGCTGCGCGACACTGGGAAATGGCGTGCGCAATGTCGGGCAATTGCTGAGCGAAGGCGCTCCTCCGGACGCTCCGCCGGCGCCGTCGCAGGTCAAGCTGCTGGAGCCCAAGGCGAAACCGGCTGCGCAAGCGCCCGTTGCCGCGGCGCCCAAACCGGCGGCAAAGCCCGCGGCGCAAGCGCCACCGGCGGCACCGACCAAGACCACCACGACGACGCGGATCAGGGGGGCGCCCGAGCAAACGACGACGACCACGACGAGCCCGTCGGGCACCAGAACGACGACGCGACCCAGGCAACCTACGCCAAACCCGGGGAATGGGCGGAAGCCGCACCAGCCGGATCCGGACAAGTGGACAAAGAGAGGCGGTACGATTAAAGAGAATGCCGATGGAACGAGGACGTTCACGCGAAAGGATGGGGTGGCAGTCACCTACGACAAGCATGGGTACCCGGATTTTTCTGCGTATCGGCATCCCACGGTGAAGGATGTGCGGATTGAGTTTACGGGGAAGTATGGCCCAGACAAACAGCGTGCCAATGCAGCCGCTGGCATCCCCAAAGAGCCGCTCGATTACATTTGGCACCACCATCAAGACGGGAAAACCATGCAGTTGATTAGACGGGACGTGCATGAGGAATTTTTCCACACGGGTGGCATGGCAACATCACGATAGGGAGGCATTGCAGTGCTAGAGGTAATGGAAGATCCGTTTGGCACTATCACCATCGACGCCATTACTCAATTCGAGTCGCGTCGCAATCTCTCACTGCCGGACGAGTACAAGCGATTCCTGCTAACATCCAATGGAGGTAGACCTGTACCCGATGCCTTCGATGTGCCCGGCTGGGCACATGAAAATAGCGGCATGCAGGCTTTTTTTGGAGTCCAGACGGGAAACAGCTATGACTTGGAACGCGAGTTGGACGTGTACGATGACCGGATACCGCGTGATCTTCTTCCGATTGGATGTGACTCGTTCGGCAACATCATCTGCCTCGGCATCGAAGGCAAACGCCGCGGCAAGATCTACTTCTGGGACCACGAGGACGAGCTCGACGAGAATGGGCTGCACCGGCAGGACTACAGCAACGTGTTCCTCGTCGCAAACAGCTTTGGGGAATTCCTGGACAAGCTCACAACGTTCGACGATTGAGCCATCCCCACCGAGTCGCAGCAGGCACAACAAACCCGACGACCACCCCGACGATCAGCGCGCCGCAAACTGACGGCCGGCCCAAGGAGCGCCGGTGAAACCATCGCGCTCACATCTCACAAGTACAGCCGCTCTACCTCGACCCATACCGGCCCGCCCGGAGCAGCCCGCCTGCCCCTGCGACACCTCGCGCGGCCTCCCCCGAGCAGCTCGGCTGCCCCCGAGCAACCCTCTGCGGTCGCTCCACCCCAGCCAAGCTGCCCTGTTGCATGCGCTTCCGGCCCGCCGCGAGCAGCTCAGCTAGGCTGCGACGACCCTGCCTCCACCGGCGCGGCTTGCTGAGCTGCCTCGGGCAGAGCTTCCTCCGCTTTTGCACCCCGTCCGCCTCGCCCTTTGTACAGCGACGGCGCCAAGTCGTCCGCGTCGCCTTCATGCCAGCGCAAGTAATGCACGGCGCGCCGAGTTTCATTATACGCGCGCATAAAAAGCGTGAATGCACGCACGCGACGCTCGGTCGAGGGCAATGTCACCGTGCCAACCTGTTCACGCGCGCCGAGCGCCGACAAGAGCAGCGCCCCGAGCTCTCCGGCGCGAGCTACTTCTTTTTCCGTTGCAGCGGTTTTGCCTTGCAAGGTTTTCCAATTATCGGAAAACAGCGCCGACAGAGCGACCAAGTCATTGGCGGTATCGATGTTGCCTTGGCCCGATCGGATTTCTTCGACGGTTTTTGACGGCACGAGACCCCTACCTGCAGCCGCTTCGGCATCTCGCAATAGGTTTGCCCGAAGCGGCGCAGCTTCTTCGGTCAATTCCTTTACGGTATTCTTCGGCGCCGTCTCGTTCAAAAACAGCAAATGCGAATACCACGCTGCCAGCGCATAGGTCCCCAGCTTGTCGAACGTGGCAATGGAATGTTTTGGCAGTTGTTCGACGATGGCTGCGCGTAGCGGTGCGAGCCCTTCGAGCGCTCCGAGGGCCAGCGATACGGCTTGCGGAATGTCGACATTGATGGTCACGAAATCGGCTTCCGCGACCAACGCGAATTCGTTTTCGATTTGTAGATACGCAGCTCGCGCATCGGGCGGCAATCCGGGCTTTTTGGGCGCGGCTTTTTTGGATTCGGGCATGATGTACCTCGTCGTAAGCGGTGCGGCCGAGACAGTATCCGAATCGAGCGCTTGATGGAAGGGGGAAGTTACAAACTTTGCTTGCCATTCATGTTTTCCTCCCCGTAGCCTACCTGCTGCGTCGATACGTGCGAGGTGCTGCGGTGGAGGGGCTCGGGATGGCGACATGGCTTCGGTTTCTCTGGGCGGCGAGCGTGCTCGTGTTGAAGTCGTGGCGCTGCCTTCTTGGGGCGGTCTGTGGTTCGGTGCTCGTGGTCGCGCTCTTCACGACGAACGCGTGGGCCCAACCCGCGCCCATCGAAGTGTGCTGGAGGCCGGACAATCTTTCGCCGGACAACGACACGTTCGTCATCGTCAAGGATACGAAGGGGTGGAGGGAGGTCGGTGCATGGAGGGGGACGAGGACCGATCATCATATTGTTTACAAGCACAACCCAAACCTCGGCACCGATAGCCTCAATAGGTTTCCCGAGGATATCCGCAAGATTGCGTGGACCTGCAAGCGAGCACCCGCGGTTCAGCCGCCGCCAGCGGCGGATCCGCCACCGCCACCACCTCCGCCAAAGCCGCCTGCGCCGAAGAAGGTTACGCCGAAGCCGCAAGTGGCTCCGCGCAAGGCGGATGGTCCGAAACCGTTGCCCAAGCCGATAACGCGTTCAGCGCAAAAGCCTGCTGCAAGGCCGGAGCAGCCGCGGAAAGCGCCGTCGGTGTTGCCCGGCAGCGAGCGGTTGCTGCCGAAGGACGACCAGGCGCGCGTGCTGCCGGATGCAAAGGACGCGTCGCCATTACCACGGCCATCGCTTTCGCATTTTGCGGTGAATTGCGCGGACGAAAAGGCGCGGTGCAAGCGTGACGCGGAGCTCGTCATGCCTGCCGAGCTGCGAGCAACGCTTGCAGCGATCTTGGCGCAGTCGTGTTCAGAGCGAGCGCACCCCGATCCACGGTATGCGGGGCAAACGAATCGGGATCCACTGCAGCAACTTGAAACAAAATTGCTCATTGCTGCTCTGAGCTGGGCGGGTGAGCAATTGGCGGAGCCGCAGGTGATTCCGCCGCAGCCGCGCGAGATATTGCCATTGCCGAAGCTCGTGGTGCAAAAGCCGGTCGCTCAGGACGACGCGTTGTCATTGGAAGATCCTCGCGTGCAATTTGGCGGAGGATTGGTTTCGGGTGGTGCGATTGGCGCCGTGCCACTCGGTTCGCCAGGTGCCGAGGTCGCAATCCAATTGCGGCTGCTTCCACAGGGCACGTATTGGGCGCAGGTGGGGCGGGCGTGTGGAGAGATTGTCGTTGGCACCGGTCAAATTGCCATTGGTTGCGCGGGCATGGGCGCTGGTGCCGGGATGAGCAGCACGGGTGGTGGGGCCATTGTGGGCGTGCCCATCGCGGCGGGGTCGTTTGCCATTGCCACCAATGGCTGCGCGACGCTCGCAAATGGCGTGCGCAATGCCGGGCAATTGCTGAGTGAAGGCGCTCCACCGGAAGCTCCGCCGGCGCCGTCGCAGGTCAAGCTGCTGGAGCCCAAGGCGAAACCGGCCACGCAACCGCCGCCGCCAGCCAAGCCGCCAGCGCAAACAGCGGCGAAACCGGCGCAAACAGCGCCCACTGCGCAACCGGTGACGAAGACGACCACCAAGGATTCGTCCGGACGAACGATCGCAACGACCACGACGAGCCCGTCGGGCACGAGGACGACGACGCGGGTGAGACAAACACCCCCTGGTGCACAGGCAAAACCGCTTGCAACGCCACCAGCGAAGGGGCAGTTTACGCCGCGCAACGCAGCCCTTGCGGGCAAACGGCATCCCAAAACGGGAGTACCGTTCGACATGGATGGGTACCCAGATTTTCGGGCGGCAGGCCTGGTCAAGAAGGAAGTCAAGATAAAAAACATGAAAGGGACAAAAGCAGACAACACAGAGGCAAATAGAATGGCCAAGTATGCGGAAACGCCTGAAGGTTTCGTCTGGCACCATCATCAGGATTGCACAACGATGCAGCTCGTACCTGAATGGATCCACAGAGCGACGGGCCACACGGGCGGCGGTGCGATCGTCAGACACCTGGGAACACCATGATCCAGATCAAAGAGACCAATCCCCCGCTGGTACAGAAACGGCTCGTAGCATTGGAAGCGAGGATGGGAGCAACCATCCCTGAACCGTACCGAGCTTTTCTGATGACTCACAACGGAGGCCGTCCGAAGCCGGACCTCGTCGATATTGACGATGCTCCCTTCGAAGGTGCCGACATCCAAGTGTTCTTCGGCATCGGCACGACCCACGAGACCTCCGAGATCTCCTGGAGACTCGAAGCATACAGGGGGTGCCTGGAAAACAAGTTGTTGCCCATTGCTTGTGACTCATACGGCAACATCTTCACCATTCCCTTGACGGGTGAACAACGCGGCTCCGTGTATTACTTCAGATGGTGGCATCTTGGCCGCCCGGTGGATCCGCCCGAGCCATGGCTCGTCGCTCCGGACTTCCAGTCATTCCTCGACAAAATTCGCGACTGGACCCCCGAGGAACTTGCGGAATTCGATAACATCGAACCCCAAGCATACCGTGCTGTCGACATGACCAAAACAGGTCGCAAGCTCACCGACGCCGACATCACCCGTATCGAAGAAACCATTGGTTTGCATCTGCCTGAACCCTATCGGACGTATCTCACGATGTTCAACGGCGGTTTTCCCAATCCCAACGTCGTCGACATCGATGGCGCGCCCTTTACTGGCACGGTTCTCTACGAGCTATTCAGCTTCGACACGGCGGACGGCGTGTGCGACATGCTTTGGTACTGGGAATCCGTCGCAGATTGCAAGGAGAAAAAATGGTTTCCGATCGGCCGCGATGCGGGTGACGACTCGGAAGTACCCGACAACTACTTCATGCTCGATTTGACCGCCGAACGATACGGCCAAGTGTATTACTTCGACGCCCAGGAAGACCCTCCGCACCCGTATTTCGTGGCCAAAGATTTCGATGCGCTCATCGACAAATTACGGTATCTGACCCCCGAGGAGCTCGGCGAGCCTGAGCCCATCGAGGTTTCCATACGCCGTGATCCGCCGTCCGACGAATCCAGCGAATCTGCACTCCGGCGCTTCAGTGGAAGCCGCCCATCGGACGAAGCGCATGCCAATGCTGCCGCCGGCCATGATGCGACTCCGCGAGGGTATGTGTGGCATCGCCACCAAGACGGAGAAACATTGCAGCTCGTGCCTAAAGACGTACACAAGCAAACTGGCGATCCACAAGGGTATTCCATTCGCTGGAGGCCATCGTGATTCAAATTATCGAGGAGGGGGAAAAACTACAAATATCCGATCTCGAGGCCCTCGAGGCAACGATCGGCAAACGATTACCGGAAGCATATCGCCAATTCTTGCTCGCGCACAACGGTGGACGTCCAGTCCCGGCAATCATCGACATCGACGATTCTCCAGAAAACGCAACCGTCGTTCATGTGCTTCTCGGCGTGACAGGGCCATTCGAATCGGAAACCCTTGGCTGGTCCTGGGGAGCATTCCAATGTCGAATTCCCGAACGACTTCTGCCAATCGCCGACGATCCATTCGGCAACTTGTTTTGCTTGTCGCTGGCCTGTGATGACGAAGGGCAGGTATTGTTTCTGGATAGGTACGAAGAACCTTCAATGGGTCCGCATTTCGTCGCAAAGGATTTCAATGCATTCCTCGCCAAGCTCAGACCGATGAACGAGACCGAAAGAGCATTGAGCCCCACGCCTTCATGCAACCCCAACGAAAGCATATGACAGACACGCAAGAAAGAGCACGCTTTGCAAGTACAGCCGCTCCACCTTGACCACCACCGGTCTACCCAAAGCAGCTCGCCCGCCCTCCCCCAACCTCCGCCGCTCCGCCCCGAGCAGCTCGGCTGCCCCCACGACACCTCGCCCGGCCTCCCCCGAGCAGCTCGGCTGCCCCCGAGCGACCCTCTCCGGTCGCTCCACCCCAGCCAAGCTGCCCTGTTGCATGCGCTTCCGGTCCCCCGCGAGCAGCTCAGCTAGGCTGCCTTGCATCCGCCCTCCACGAGCTCGCCAACTTGACATCTCCACGCCAAGTCCTTTGGACCACCGTGGGAGGCGACACGATGACCGCGATGCGCAAAGAGACGACCGACCCCAGGACCGAAGGCTTGCAGCCGCCATTTCCTGCACAATCCCAAGAACCGCCGGGATCGAAGCGAAATTGCAGCCGCGGCCAGACTTCGGTGAAGCGTCGTATCGCGGCTTCGGACGCCTCGCAGGCCGCGTCGCGCTCATTACAGGCGGCGATAGCGGCATCGGGCGCGCCGTCGCGCTCGCGTACGCCCGCGAAGGCGCCGACGTGGCCATCGCTTACTTGAACGAACACGAAGACGCAGCCGAAACGTCCCGCTTGGTATCGGATGCCGGCCGAGCTTGCTTGACGATTGCCGGCGACATCGCCAACGACGCCCATACTCGCCGCATCATCGACGACACCGTCGCCAAATTCGGCCGCATCGACATCCTCGTCAACAACGCGGCCGTGCAAGACAAAGCCATCGAATCCATCGAAGAGCTCACGAGCGACCGCATCGAGCACACGTTTCGAGTGAACATCATCGCGATGTTCAACCTGATCCGCCACGCATTGCCACACATGCACCCGGGCGGGACGATCATCAACGTGGCGTCGATTCAAGCCTACAAACCAAGCCCTTCGATTTTGGATTATGCAGCAACGAAAGGCGCCATCGTCACGTTCACCAAGGGGCTATCGCACGAGCTCGTGAAACGCGGAATTCGCGTCAATGCAGTTGCGCCGGGGCCCGTATGGACGCCGCTGATTCCGCAATCGTTCGGCAAAGAAAAAATAGAGCATTTCGGTGAAACGTCGCCCATGGAACGACCTGCGCAGCCCGCCGAGCTGGCGCCAGCGTTCGTGTTCCTCGCGTCGGATGAATCTCGGTACGTCAATGGCGAGATTTTGGGGGTCACCGGCGGACAATTGCTGGGGTAAGCACGATCAGCTCGGTTGCGATGAGAAAACCATCACGGCGGGACCCAGTCCATGCGGACATGACCCAATACCGGGGACACGTCGACCAGCTCGATGGCCGTTCTTTTCGCGCCCGCGGCTTCTCCCGCGGCGCGCAGCGCCGTGCTGATGGCCAGCAACCCCTCGTCGTCCAGCAAATGGCGCGGATAACGAAACTCGAAAATCGCATGACGCGCCGATCGCTGGACGATCGACAAGCTCGTGCCGCGGCGAAAGGTGCCCCATCGTTGCTCCACGCCGCGAAAAACGGCCTCGGGATTGAGCAGCCAAAACAGAGCGCGATACAACTTACCGCCGAGCAGCTTTCGGTTCTGATCGTACACCCACTCCAAAAAAGCCTCCGTGCCCCCTCGCCCCTCGAAGTGGTGGTCGCCGATCAGCTTGAAGATCGAAACCATGTGGACTTCGGGCACCCACGCGCTGACGAGAGGCGGCATGAGAATGAGTTTTTCGATGGGCGCCGGGACCTGACCTCGCCGGATGTGAAGGGGTTTGTCCGCGATGCAAGCGGTAAACGTCGAAGCCTTGACGACGACATCGGGGTACGAGTCGACGCCATTGGGCAAGCGGGCGAGGTAACGCTCGAGCCGGGACACGACGGCAGCATACATCAACTGCCCGGAAACCTCCAAACTTCCCGCGCTCGCGTCCGTCACGACGAGCGGTCATGTCACGCGGCCGCTTGGCGCCCCGTGACTTCGATGTACGCTCGACTTACCTCCGATTCATCCAAAAAGCCCACGATCGTGCCCAAATCATCGACCACGGGCACTTCGCGGACGTTTTGCGAAAGCAATACCTCCGTCGCCGCGCGCAAATGATCGTCGAGCCGCACGGAGACCGGCGGCTGCATGGCGTCCATGGCGACCGCGAGCGATTCCAGATCCCGCTCCGTCGCAAGCAGTCGCACGACGTCGCCCGTGATGACGCCCATCATTTTCCCGCTGTCGTCGAGCACCGGAAAAACGTCCTGCCAGTTTGTCTCGGCCGCGAGTCGGAGCACCTCCGGCACGGGGGTTTGGAGTTTGAAACTGACGTAGGACCGCCCAGGGATCATGACATCGACCACTTTGATGGTGCGCAGCACGTCGAGCGTGCCCGTCGTATGGGCGGGAGATTGGCGCTGGCTCGGGAGCTGTGCCCCATAAAGCGAATGATCGCGAAGCGCGACGAAGGCAATGCCCTCGGCGAGCATCAGGGGAACCAAAAGATCGTAGCTGCCCGCAAGCTCGCAAACCATGACGAGGGAGCTCACGGGTACATGTGCAATGCCACCATAAAAGGTGCCCATGCCGACGAGGGCAAACGCCCCGGGATCAATGCGCGGATCGCCCGTCAAGAGCTCCGCAATCCTTCCGAATGCGCCGCCGACGAGGCCCCCGATCGCGAGCGATGGCGCGAAGTCCCCGGCGCTGCCGCCCGTGCCAATGGTAAGCGATGCCGCGACGACTTTGATGGCGCAAAGCACCACGAGCAATTGGACTCCATGCCATCCGTCGGGAAACCACGAAGCTCCCGATATCGCAATTTGCGCGGCACCATAACCGCCCCCGAGCACGCCAATGCCTTGGCCCCAAGGCGTCACGTTGCGGCTGCCTAGAAAGAGCAAGAGGCCGACGACGATCACGCCGAGCGCCAAGCCTCCAACCCCGGGACGAGCCCATTCGGGGACCGGTAGCCGCGCGGTGAGACGGCGCACGCTTCGCAACGCCTTGAGAAAAGCGATGGCCACGAGCGTGCAGAAAAGCGCGAGCATTGCATACAGCGGCAAATGCGCCGGGACAAACGGAAAATGTGGCGCATGCGTAAAGAGAGTAGCTTCACCGAATACCGACACGAAAACCGAATACGAAATGACGCTTGCGAGGAGGGCGGGGACGAGCGCGTCGGATTCGAAGTCGTCTCGATAAAGGACTTCGACGGCGAGCAGGGCAGCGCCGAGCGGCGTGCGAAAGATGGCGCTCATGCCAGCCGCGACACCGGCAATCATGAGAATACGTTTTTCCCGGCGCGATACATTCAGGGTTTGCGCGACGAAGGAGCCAAATGCGGCGCCAATTTGCATCGTGGGACCTTCGCGCCCGCCCGCTCCGCCCGTCCCGAGCGTCAAGATGGATGCAATCGACTTGACCCAAATCACGCGGCGCCGAAGCTCACCGCCGCGATGATGGAACGCGTCGATCATGGCATCGCCTCCGCCACCGCGGCATTCCGGCGCAAGGCGCATCACGAGGCCCGCCAAAAGGCCGCCGATGGCGGGTAAAAACACGAGCAAGAGCGGACGGAACGTGCCCACTTCCTCCGCGCCAAAAAAAGATTCTCCAGCCGCACGTAACGCTCGATACCCGGCCAAGTGTCCGAGCACGAATCGATCGACCCTTTCGAGACACGCATAAAATGCAACGGCGACGAGACCTGCGCCGACGCCCACCAGCATCGCATGAAAGATGGTGCGACCGACGAGGCGCAGATCGATGGGCGAGGCATCGACGAAGAGCGCAGAGATCAAGCTCTGATTGCGTCGTGTCGGCAGCGGTGTTCGCGAAGCGGTCGGCAGGGGTGTCTGCGTTGCGGCGGGCTTGTTTTCCGTGGGCGCAGCGTTGTCGTCATTCATGAAATTCGTCCAAATCTCATGTTACATCGTACGTCCTTCGGTGAAGGAACGCAGTAAGCAGCAAGCACGGTCAACAACAATGCGGCGTTTCGAGACATCGCGGCGCCCTCTGTTCGTATGAGCTCAAAATAGTTTGACGAAAGCGACAACGCAAGCTTTTTTCTTGGACATCGTCACGCGGCATGGTTCGAAGCCACAAAAGCGGCTACGCGTCGGCGTTGCTGTTCGATCTGCGACGCGTCGCGCGTAGCTCGCGGACCAAAATGACGATGAGCGTGATGATCGTCAAAGGGAGGACGAACGCGAGCATCAACCAGGTGTATGGGACGAGCGCCGTGTGGCCTGTTGCGCGCAGGACGAGGTACGTCACGTACGCGACGTAATAGCCGAAGAGCAGCGCGCCCTCCCAGCGAACGATGCGGTAGCCTCGGAAAAAGATGGGCAAACACGCCATGGCCGACGCAATCATCACCGGGATGTCGAAGCGCAGCGCGCCCGGATCGACGTTGACGCCGTGGGGAGACACGAGCGCCGATGCGCCGAGCACGCCCAAAATATTGAGGATATTGCTCCCCACGACGTTGCCGACCGCAATGTCCCGCTCGCCGCGCACGCTTGCAATGACCGACGTGGCAATCTCCGGAAGCGACGTCCCAACCGCCACCACGGTGAGTCCAATCAAGAGCTCGTCCACGCCGAGCACCTTGGCGAGCGCCACGGCTCCATCCACGAGTAACCCCGCGCCGTACACCAGCATGACGAGGCCCACGAGGACGAAAGCGACATCGGCGGCCGGATGGCCCGGTTTCTTCTTCACTTCGTCCACTCCGAGCGCTTCGGCATACTCGTCCTTTACTGCGCGTGTTTCCTTTCGACTCTCGCGAATCGACCACACCAGGTAGACGACGAGAAGCAGCACCAAGAGCGCCCCGTCGTACCGGCTGATCGTTCCGTCGAGCGATAGCAGTAGGGCCGACACCGACACGCCGATCATGAGGGGTACGTCCAGACGAACGAGCTTCTGGTGCACCACGAGCGGCGCGACGAGGGCCGCGAGTCCGAGGACGAGCAGCACGTTCGCGATGTTGCTGCCGATGACGTTGCCAAGCGACAGATCCGGTTGCCCAGCGTGCGCAGATTGAATGCTCACCGCAAGCTCGGGAGCGCTCGTGCCCAGCGCCACGACGGTCAAACCCACGACGAGCGGCGAGATTCCGGCCGCGACGGCGAGGCGCGCCGACCCGCGCACGAGCAGCTCGGCTCCGAAGACGAGCAGAACGAAACCAAGGATGGACAAAAGAAGCGTCATTGTCGTCGTGCCGCGTAGCGCGTTTTCACCGGAACATCAAAGTGTCTTTCGAGAAGCATGTCGTGGAAACCCGTCAGGTTCTGCGTCTAGCACAAAATTTACTTGGTATCCAAACGATCTGTGCTACGAGTCGAACACCATGATCGACTTGCCGCGACCTCAAAATGCACTCGAACCTCGAATCTGTGGCATGAAACCATCGGCAACGCTTGCCATTCAAGAGCATTGCAGCAAGCTCGCCGCCGAGGGACATGCCGTTTATCGTCTCGGCTTGGGACAATCGCCGTTTCCCGTGCCGACGTGCGTCGTCGAGACGCTGCGCGCCAATGCCGCCGAGAAGGACTACCTTCCGGTGCGTGGTTTGCCTCAGCTCCGTGCGGCCGTTGCGCAATATCACCGTTTTCGGCACGGCATTCTATCCACGCCCGAAGACGTGCTCGTGGGACCCGGCTCGAAAGAGCTGATGTTCATTCTGCAGGTGGTTTTTCGGGGCGAATTGTTATTGCCCTCGCCATCGTGGGTGTCTTACGAACCCCAAGCTCGAATTCTTGGTCAAAAGGTACGTCGCATCCCGACGGATCTCGCTCATGACTTCCGCGTTTTTCCGGAACAGATCGACGAAGTTTGTCGCAGCGCCCCCGAAGTGCCGCGCGTCATCATCTTGAATTACCCCAGCAATCCGACCGGATGCAGCTACGACGCAAGCCAGCTCGAAGCGCTCGGCCAAGCCTTGCGAAGAAATGGCGTCGTCGCCCTTTCCGACGAAATCTACGGCGAGCTCGAATTCAATGGCCAACATACGTCGATCGCTCGGTTTTACGAAGAAGGAACCATCGTCGCCAGCGGATTGTCGAAATGGTGCGGCGCCGGCGGCTGGCGCCTTGGAACGATGACATTTCCCGGTGCACTGCGTTGGCTGCTCGAAGCCATGGCCGTCGTTGCGAGCGAAACGTATTCGGCCACGAGCGCGCCCATTCAATATGCCGCCGTACGAGCGTTCAAGGGCGGAGCTGAAATCGAGGCGTATTTGCATGGCGCGAGGCGCATCCTCGGCGCGGTTTGTTCCACATTCCAGCAGGCTCTTTCTTCGGAAGGCGTGCTCTGCAGACCTGCCACGGGCGGGTTTTACTTGTTCCCGAGCTTCGATCCGCTGGCCGAACGCCTCGCTCGGCACGGCATTCGTACATCTCCCGAGCTTTGCACACGCATCCTCGATGAAGCCGGTGTTGCGACCTTGCCCGGCTCGGACTTCGGTGTGCCCGAAGACAAGCTCTATCTACGCGTTGCTCTCGTCAACTTCGACGGCGCTCGAGCGCTTGCGGCGCTGCCGAGCGACGGGGCGGTCGATGCCGCCTTTCTTCGCAACTACTGCGCACCTACGATGCGTGCGATGGACGCCATGGTAGATTGGATCAGGCGTCTCGAGTAACGCACACCATGAACACTTCTACAACGAATTCGCACAGCTCGACGATGGTTCGCGTCGCGAGCGTCCAGTGCAATGTGGTCTTCGGCGATCCACAAGCCAACGCTTCCTTTGCGGTTTCACAGTTGCGCGAGCTCGCGGGTCGAGGCGTGCAATTGGCCGTATTTCCCGAAGCGTTCTTGACGGGATATGCCGTGAGCGACGAGGCCGAGGCGCGGCGAATTGCCATCGAAGTTCGCGGCGCGCAGCCTGATTCGGTCGATGTCGCGCATCCAAGCGTTCTCACGGTCCAAGCGGCGTGCCGCGAGCTTGGCATGCACGCGGTCGTTGGGTTTGCCGGAACGGACGGCACGAACCTGTATAGCGGCGCCATTCTTTTCGAGCCGAACGGGCGCATGCGAAGGTACGTCAAGACGCACCTTCCCGAGCTCGGGTTCGACAAGTACGTCGTTCGCGGCTCGCATCTGCCGGTCTTCGACACGGCGATCGGGAAAATTGGACTGCTCATTTGCTACGATGTGCGCTTTCCGGAAGCGTCGCGTGTCCTCGGGCTGGACGGCGCCGACATCATCGCGCTGCCCACGAACTGGCCCGAAGGAGCCGAGGTGTCGCCGAACTACATGGCGCCCGCGCGAGCCGCCGAGAACAGGCTGTTTTTGGTGACGTGCAACCGCGTGGGCACCGAGAACGGCTTTCGCTTCATCGGTCGATCGGCCATCCACGAACCAACCGGTGCCGCCATCGCATCGGCCGCAGACGATGAAACCATTCTCGTCGCCGACATCGACCTCGCACGCGCGAGGTACAAGCGAACGGTGGTCATTCCTGGCAAGTACGAAACGGACACGTTCGCCACACGGTATCCCGAGATCTACGGTCGGATCCTGTCTCGCTGACGTCAGCTCGCGCCTCACCCAGATCGCACCTCACTGAAATCCAACGCGTCGATGTGAACTTCGTGCACTCGCCACCGGAGTGATCGCACGCGATCTTCCTTGTTTCCTTGGTGGTCGAACAAATTTTCGACGCGGTGATGTTTTGTGTTGCAATCGTTTGACGTCATAAGTATAGTCCTATGACCTCAAACTAATCCGCATGGAGGATCCCATGACATTCACCGCGCAACGACCCAGCAAATTCCGAGTGTTCCAGCGACGCGACATCGACTCGCTGCCTCGGCTCGCGGCGCTGCCGGCATCGGAACGGCAGATGATGAAGGTCGTTTCGGCTGTGCTCCCGTTTCGAGTGAACAACTACGTCGTCGAAGAGCTGATCGATTGGAGCCGAGTGCCCGATGATCCGATGTATCGGCTCACATTTCCGCATCGGGACATGCTCGACGCCGCCGATTACCAAACGATGGAGCGCCTCGTGACCGGGGGAGCGCCGGAGGCGGCGATCGAGGCTGCGGCGCGCGAGATCCAGCGTCGGCTCAACCCGCATCCGGCAGGGCAAGTCGAGTACAACGTACCGACGCTCGATGGTTTGCCCGTGGCGGGAATTCAGCACAAATACCGGGAAACCGTGCTGTTTTTCCCGACGCAAGGTCAAACGTGCCACTCGTACTGCACGTATTGCTTCCGCTGGCCTCAATTCGTGGGGCTCGACGATCTGAAGTTCGCCAGCAAAGAGGTCGATGATTTGGTGCGATATGTACGTGCCAATCCGGACGTGACCAGCATTCTGATTACGGGAGGCGATCCTTTGGTCATGCGCACGACGGTGCTGCGCCGCTATATCGAACCGCTGCTCGATGTGCCGCAGATCGCTTCGATTCGTCTAGGCACGAAAGCGCTGGCGTATTGGCCTCAACGCTTCGTGGAGGACACGGATGCTGACGACCTTTTGCGCCTTTTCGAACAGGTCGTGAAGGCCGGGAAAAACCTGGCGTTCATGGCGCATTACAGTCATCCGGTCGAATTGTCGACGCCGATGGCGGAAAAAGCGATCGAACGGGTCCTCGCGACGGGAGCAACCATACGCTGCCAAGCTCCACTCATTCGGCACGTCAACGACAACGCCGAAGTGTGGGAGACGATGTGGCGCAAGGAAGTTCGTCTTGGCGCGATACCTTATTACATGTTCGTCGAACGCGACACGGGCGCGCGACATTACTTCGAAGTGCCGCTCGTGCAGGCGTACGACATTTTCCGCGACGCCTATTCGCGCGTGTCGGGGCTCGCACGCACGGTGCGTGGTCCGTCGATGAGCGCAATGCCGGGGAAAGTGGTCGTCGACGGAGTACCGGAGATTTTCGGCCAGAAAGTGATCGCGCTTCGATTCTTGCAAGCGCGCGATCCTTCCTGGGTAGGAAAACCGTTTTTCGCACGATTCGATCCGCAAGCGACGTGGTTCGACAAACTTCGTCCGGCGTTCGGCGAAAACGCGTTCTTCTACGAAGCGGGCATGGAGCGATTGAAACAAATGAAAAAACCGCTCAGTACGACCAAGCCTCGCCTGCCCATGATTGGCGATACGACAACTGCCTGAACGGCACGGAGAAAACTCATGTGCGGCATACTTGGAGCGTATTCTGCGAGGCAGCCGTTTGCGACACCGCCATTTCCGGCCGATAGCCTGCACGTCATGCGACATCGCGGTCCGGATGCGCAGGGATGGTACTTCGACGATCACGCGGTTTTGGGCTTCCGGCGATTGGCCATTTTGGACCTCGCCGGCGGCGGCCAACCTCTTTACAGCGAAGACGAGCAAATCGTCGCCGTGGTGAATGGTGAAATCTACAATCACCACGCGCTTCGTGAAGAGCTGAAGGAGCGACATCGTTTCCGAACACGCGTCGACGGCGAAGTGCTCATTCACCTGTACGAAGAAAAGGGACTCGACTTCGTCAAGGAGCTTTCCGGGATGTTCGGGTTTGCCCTGTACGACCGGACCAAACGGCGCTTGATTCTCGGACGGGATCGCCCAGGTTTGAAGCCGCTCTACTACGAGCAGCGAGATGGCGTGCTGCGTTTCGCATCGGAGTTGAAGCCGCTGGTGCTTGGCCGCACGCCGAAAATATCGTCGGAAGCCGTCGCAGATTATCTGCGATTCGGCTACATTCCGGCGCCGCTGACGATCTTCGACGGCATCAAGAAGCTCGCGAGCGGATCGATTCTGGTGATCGAAAAGGACGGAGAGCCGCGCATCGAGAACTACTGGAAATTGCAATTCGATCACGACGCAACGAAACCCGATGCGTCGTGGCGCAGTGGCCAGTGGGAAGAAGAATTGCGCGAAACCTTGCGCACAGCCGTGCACGCTCGGCTCGAAAGTGAAGTGCCCATGGGCTTCCTTTTGAGCGGCGGCGTGGACTCGGCGAGCGTCTTTGCTTTGGGCGCCAAGGCGCTCGAAGGCCGAGAAGTTCAAGCGTTCACGATCGGCTTTCAAGGCGATCCGATCGATGAAACCCAAGCGGCTGGAGAAGTTGCCCATCGTTATGGCGCAACGCACCGCGTGATGCATTTGGGACGCAAAGACGCTCGGACGCTCGACGACGTGCTGTATTACGTCGAAGAACCGGTGTCGACGGATGCGCTGTTGCCTACGGCGTCGGTATTTCGAGCCGTAGCTGGGGCGCACGTGACGACGGTTTTGTCGGGAGAAGGAAGCGACGAGCTTTTTGCCGGGTACAAGAAGTTCGCAAGGACCGTTCAAGATGGGACGGCCGAATCGCTTCGACCCTTGGAAAGGTACTTGCGTCACGAGGAATTCGTGTTTTCGTCGTCTGCCGAGCGCCAAGCGTTGCTCGGAGAGGACATTGCGACCGATCGTTTCGCCGACCTCGAGCGCGAAGCAGAGCAGCTCGACCCGCTTTCGCAGATGCTGCTTTTCGAGCAGCGGTTGCGATTGCCCGATCGCATCAATTTGCGGCTCGATCGGACGAGCATGGCGCACAGCATCGAAGCGCGGGCTCCGTTCATGGATCACAAGGTGATCGAGTTTGCGGCGCGCATTCCTCATTCGCTTCGTACGGGGCCAAAGTTCAACAAATACTTGCTCCGGCGCGCCATGCGCAACGACTTGCCACCCGTCGTCATCGAGGCGCGCAAGTCGCCGTTTCACGCACCCGCCGCGTGGTTCACGAATGCCGCGGAGACCGACACGTTGCTCCAGCCTCGAGCCATTGCCGACGCGGGGATGGTCAAACCGGAGCCGGTGCAGGCATTGCGCGAAAAAGCGGCGCAAGGCGACACGATGGCGCAGGAAAAAGTGTTTTCGCTCCTCGTCTTGCACGCTTGGCACCGCGCATTCTACCGGCGCCTCCAAAACAGCCACTAGAACGCCGTTCCGTTTGGAATAATCCCGAGCCAATTCCACAGCGCCTCGTGATTCGGTTCGCGTCCCAAAAAACCACGCACGAGCTCGTCGGGATCCTGGGTGCACCCTGGCTCGAGGATCCATCTTCGAAAATCGGCGCCTGCACCGGGATTCGAGAGCCCTTCCTGTTGAAACCGTCGAAACATGTCCACGGCAATCGATTCGGACCACAAATACGAATAATACGTGCCGCCATATCCATTCATGATGTGCGTGAAGCTTGCTTGCGGATACGTGCCTTCTTGGATGGGCACCAAGCGGATGTCGCGCATGATCCGCGCATATGCGGACGTCGTTTCGATGCCGGGCGACGTGTGGTACATCAAGTCGACCGCGGAAAGCGCAACCTGGCGCAGGCGTCGGCTGCCCATGTGATGCAGCCTCGAAGCGACCAGCTTTGCGATGACGTCGGCGGGCAATCTTTCGCCGGTGCGATGGTGACGCGATATCATTTGGATCGTTTCGGGTTGCCACACCCATGATTCGAACATTTGCGAGGGCGTTTCCACGAAGTCTTGCTTGACGTTCGTGCCCGAAAAGCTCGCATACCGGGCGCTCGTCAGCGTTTGGTGCATGACGTGCCCGAATTCATGGAACAACGTCTCCACTTCGTCGTGGGTGAGCAATGGCTCTTGCCCTTCGGTGGGCGGCGTGAAATTGGCGACGATGGCCGAAACGGGCGCTCGATAGGCCCCGCTTCGTTCCTTCATTCCCTTCTGCACGGTGAAACTTGCCGCATGCCCATACTTTCCCGGTCGCGGAAACAAGTCCAAATAGAAATACGCTCGGGTTTTGCCATGCTCCATGACGCGGAAAAACGTCACGTCCTCGTGCCACGTCGGCCCTTCGGCACGCGCGAATTGCACACCGAGGAGGTTTTCGTAGATGGAAAACATCCCTCGAACCACGACATCCAAAGGAAACCATTCCTTGAGCTTTTGCGGAGTTATCCCGTATTTGGCTTTGCGCAATTGATTGTCATAATAACGAAAATCCCACGATTCAATGAGGCCCGCGCATTCTTTCCCGACGTCTTTCTGCTTTGCGGCAAGCATTTCGGCAAGATCCGCGCGGGCGCTTGGTTCGAATGCTCGCGAAAGCTCTTCGAGGAATTTTTCCACGCGTTCGGGCGTTTTGGCCATCGTGCTTTTCAACACGCGCTCCGCGTGATTCTGGTATCCCATCATCGTCGCGAGCTCGTGGCGCAATCGAATGGCTCGTTCCAGAAGTTTTACGTTTTGCAATCCGCCTCGTCGACTGAACTTGTATTCGAGGCGCTTGCGAGCATTTGCATCATGGGCCTCGTCCATGAATGGGTAATAATGCGGATAATCGAGCGGCACCAGGTATTTGCCCGGAGAAACGCGCTCGAGCGTGGCAATGTAATTCGGACCGAGCCCTGCGAGCTCCTCGCGGCTCACGACCAATCCGTCTTTCCACTCGTCCAAGTTGGTTTGGAATTTGGATTCGAGCTCGATCAGCGTTTTTTTCTTGGCCGAGAAAACCTTTCGCTTTTCAGGGGCCAACTCGAGCCCGCTGCGCACGAATCGATTGAGTGTCGACTGCAGGAGTTGAGCGTCTTGCGCATCGAGCATTTCCTTTTTTTCAACGACGGCCTTGACGATTCGATGGAGATCGTCGCGTCCGTACACCTCCACCATCGATTGGCCCATCCGAATTTCGCATTCTCCCGCCGCCGAACGAACGTCGGCCGATGGCGACACGTATTTGAGGAACATGATGGGCAATAGACGATTGGAGAATTCCGAGCGGTAGAGCTCCATTTCTCGCGCGACGGTCACGAATCTCGCGTTCTCCACAGAGAGCGCCGCGATGGCGTCCATGTGACGCAACAAATCCGCAATCTCGGTCTTGCACGACGACGACACGTGCTGTGCGGAGAGATCAAACGAAAAGGGCACGGAATCGTCGATTTCTAGCGGCGCATCGTATATTTTTGGATATTGGGCACCTTTGCCGCAGCCCCATGCCCCGAGCCCTCCGAGTAGCAGCCCGATGCGGAATATTCGGCTTTTCATGCGCCCCCCAAATGCCAAGCAAGCAAATGGGAGACCCGGCTCGGTCAGGGCGGTCGCTTTATGTTACGGACGTTTTGCAGACAGGGCTTCAAACCGTCGAATGAGTTCGCCGCGGCCCGAGCCCTCGAAGCTGCAGCGCGAGCGATGAACGCAAGAGTGGGTCGAGCGCCCCTTCGAGCGTCGTCGTGTTGCTGAGCCACGCCGTGAGCGCCACGAAGTAGAGCCCAAAAACGTTGTGCGCGAGCAGCATCGGCGGCACGTCGGCCGCAATCTCGCCGCGTGCCTGCGCGCGCTGCACGAGCGCCGAAAGGTGCGTCAGCAGCGCCATCGTGAGCGCGTTGGTCTGCACCGCATTCGGACCATCGGCACCCGGAAGCTCCTTGACGAACGCGCGCGCAACGCCAGGCGCCTCCGCATAAACGCGGAAAAAGCCAGCGAACAGGTGCATGCATTGTTCGAGCAGAGATGCATCGGTCGGCAGCGTGCGCATGCCTTCGTCCACCGCGTGCGAGAGCCTATCGTGAAGCACCAAGAACAAGAGATCAGCCTTGTCGCGCGCGTACAGGAACAGCGTCCCGCTCGCCACGCCCGCGCGAGCCGCAATCTCCTTCGTGGTCGTCGCCTCGAAGCCCTTGGTCGAGAACAGCTCCCACGCGGCGTCGCGCAGCCGCGCCCGCTTCTCCTCTTTCCTGGCCGTTCGTTTACTGACCACAGTCACGTCCGTACAGTAACTCAGCCCGTGAAACTTGCAAATTTTGTCGTCCTCTCCAAGTTCGCGCTTGACAAAACTGACCACGGTCATTATGACTCTGGTCAGTTTCAGGAGGGTCATCATGGTGGCTGCTGTGCACGTCATTCGCGAAGGGCATCATGACGATTGGGATTCGGGCCTCACGTTGCGCGACGCTCGCACCGAATACTTTCGTTTCAATGGTTTTGGTGAAGATGGCGGCTATGGTGACAAGTGGGTCGACTTCAAGCTCGGGCCCATACCATTTCCGTTTCCGAACACGCCTGCGCGGGTGGAGGCGGTTCGTTACCACGATCTTCATCATGTGATGACGGGATATCAAACGGACTTCCTTGGCGAGCTCGAGATTTCTGCTTGGGAGGTTGGCAGCCATTGCGCGGACATGGTTGCGGCGTGGGTGCTCAATCTAGGCGGATTTGCGGCGGGGATGATGCTGGCGCCGCGGCGCACGTTTGCCGCGTTCGTTCGAGGTCGTCGCACGAAGAACCTGTATCGCCACGCATATGATGACGCTTTGCTCGGGCGCACCGTGGGCGATGTGCGCGCCGAGCTGGGGCTCGACCGTGACGTTGGTGCTGCCACGTTTTCCGATAAAGTTGCTGCCGCTGCGTGGTTCGGCATTGGTTTCGTGGTTGGAATGGTTCTCTTTTGGACGCTCGTGCCGCTTGCGCCGATTGGCTACGTGATTGGCCACGCGTTCAAGCCGCGTTCGTCGTAGGCCTGACCCCATTGATTTTGGGATGCTTCGATGCTCGAACATCGAACCAGCCGTCTCTTGATCGACAAACCGTCATCGGGGGGGAGCGGATTGAAAGCATCGAGCATCGTGCTGTGATTTTGACATTTCCATCAAGTCCGACCGCTTGACATGGCTCGTCACATGGGCAATAGTGCGGCGCTACCGCCAGGAGCTCGTCATGGTCAAGTTCGTCCCCGGCATAGGTTTGTCCGACTTTCGCGCGCTACGCGAATCCGAGGCCAGTTACGTCGACAAGACGCAGTTCATAAGCGATGTTCTCGCCGACCCCAGTCAAGTTCTGCTCTTCCCGCGTCCCCGTAGGTTTGGCAAGACGATCAACTTGTCGGCGCTTGGATACTTCCTCGGCAAGACGGATGAAGACCTTTCGCATTTGTTCGACGGACTCGATGTCACTCGAGATCCCAAGGCAATGGCGCATTTCCAAAAGTATCCGGTCTTGTTCATCACGTTCAAGGATGTCAAGGAAAGGACATTCGACGAGGTCCTCGCAAACATTCGGCGATGCGTCGCCGAATTGTTCCGGCAACACCGTTACCTGCTCGACCAGCAACTGCTCGACGAGACCACGGCGAGGAGTTTTCAGACGATGCTGACCGGAGTGCCTACGAAGCAAGAGCTTCAAGACTCCCTGCTCGTACTTTCCCGAGCGCTTCATGAGCACCACAAGCAGCGCGTCGTCATTCTCATCGACGAATACGACACGCCGATCCAGTGCGGCTACATGAATGGGTATTTCGACGAAGCCGTCGGTTTCTTTCGCAACCTGTTTTCGGCGTGCCTCAAAGACAACGTTGCTCTTTTCAAGGGCGTTCTGACGGGCATTTTGCGAGTGGCGAAAGAAAACATGTTTTCGGGGCTGAACAACATCATCGTGCATTCGATTTTGCGCCCTCATTACGCCACATCGTTCGGGTTTACGGAGGACGAGGTTGCTCGCATCATTGACGTTGCGCACATGGACGAAGTAAGATCTTGGTACGACGGTTATCGTTTTGGCGGCCAGGTCATTTACAATCCGTGGTCGATTCTCAATTACATTGCGTTCAACCAGTTCGATGTGTACTGGGTCAATACGGGTTCGAGCGACCTCATCGAGCGATTGGCGACGAAACAAGGATTGGGGTTGTCGGAAAAGTCCGCGGCACTATTGAATGGGGATACCATCGACGTAAGGCTCGACGATAGCATCGTGCTGCGGGACATCGAATCTCGGTCCGAAGCATTGTGGAATTTTTTGCTTTTTTCAGGATATTTGAAGGTGGTCGAATTGCATCGTCACATGGGCGAAACCACTGGCAAACTGGGTATACCCAACATCGAAATCCGATCGGTGTATCGCACGATGTTCCAGAGATGGCTCGAAAAAGCGGACCCCGATCGGTACGTGACCAATGACCTCGTGAGCGCGCTCCTTTCGGGCGACGCGCCGCTGGTTCAAGAGCTGCTCGAGCGGATTTTGCTGACGGCCATGTCGTTTCAGGATGCTGCCGGGCGGGCTCCGGAAAAGTTGTATCATGGTTTCATTTTGGGGCTTTTGGTGCACATGGAGTCACGCTACGACGTGCGGTCGAATCGAGAATCGGGCCTTGGACGGGCCGACGTGTACATGCGGCCAAAGAAGGCGGGCGAGCCTGGCGTGGTCATGGAATTCAAGGTGCCGTTCGGAAAAGAAACGCCCGAACAGGCGCTTCGCAAGGCCGCGGAGCAATTGCGCAAGTATCGATATGCGACGGAGCTCATTGCGGCCGGGGCATCGCCGGTGTACGAATACGCGATGGTCTTCGATGGCAAACAAGTTTGGGTCGAGCGGATTGCAGACGAGGCTGCAAAGTAACGGCCATGAAAACGAGCCTGCTCCGATCCTCCACATCGAAAACGCTACTTGCTCGATTGATCGACGCGCCGGACCTCGTGCAAGCCGTGCGTGCGTTGCCCCCGCCCGCGTTTTCGACGCTCATTCGGCAAATAGGCGTGGAAGATGCCGGCGAGGTCGTTGCTCTCGCCACGACGGAGCAGCTCGTCGCCGCATTCGACGAAGACCTGTTTGCCAATCCAAGAGCGGGTGAACGGGAGACATTCGACAGCGCGCGGTTCGTGGTTTGGCTGGAAGTACTGCTCGAAGCTGGAGACGACGTAGCCGCCGCGCGAATTGCCGAGCTTTCCGAGGATTTTGTCATTCAAGCATTATCGGCCATCGTCTTGGTGCTCGATCACGACGCATTGATGGCGCGCATGAGCGAGGGTGGCGATGACGTGGAAGCCGCCGACAAGGCCATCGAGAGTTGTTTGTCGGAGGAAATCGATGGGTATCTCTTGATTTCGCGAGATCATGATGGATGGGATGCGGCGCTCGCCCTCATTCTGGCGCTCGATCGTGATCACCGATCATTCTTGGTGCGCATTCTCGATCGATGCGCCGACATTGCCAGTGCCTATGTCGACGATTTGGAGGAACTGACGAATTTGCTTTCCGCGGCGGATGCGCTTGCAGAAGACGTCGAGGCCGAGCGGGAAGATCGGCGGAGCAAACAAGGTTATGTCGAACCTCGAGCGGCCCGGAATTTCTTGACGCTCGCCAAAACGCCGCTAGCGACCGATACGGCAGCGACCAAACGTGATCCCGTCACGCGCGCCTACTTTCGCGAGGTCGAGCCAACGGCTACGCGGGCCATTCGAAAGGCGCCAGTCAGTTCGAAGACGACACGATTGCTCGAGACGATCGGCAGCGCCGTATCCAATGTCCCGCGGGGTCTTTTGGGCAGCGCCGAAGCCCCGGCTTCGATCGACCAGGACAATCCCATCGTGGTAGCGATGCGAATGCTTGGTGAAAACGATATGAAGGCCTTTGGCGAGCGAATGGAGGAATTCGCGTATCTCGTCAACGTGCTCGTTGCAGGAGCGCAAAAGGACGACGGCCGGTTCGAGCTTGCGGAGGCCGCTGAAGCGGTGCTTGCTACGGTCGCGTTGGGTGCGGAGCTCGAAGTGCACGAAAAGCAGGGTACGAAGAAACGCGCAACGCCCGAGGAGCTTTTCGACGTGCTCCGCGTTTGCCATTCCGACGTGCTGTTCCGCAAAGCGAGCAGCACCTTGGCAAGCGGCAAGATGAAGGCTGGATCGCGCGGTTTTGTGTGCTCGCACGAGGAGCTCGACGCGGTGGTGGGTCGGCTTTATCGGCCCAAGAAAAAAGCGGGTACATAGGCATTGACGAACGAATGCAATCGCGGCATGACAGCAGCATGCCGCGGGCAAACCCATCCATGACGAGGTCGACTCGGACAAACCCTGCGCTCGTGGGGGCCATCGAGGCAGGAGGAACCAAGTTCGTATGCGGCGTCGGTTCCGGCCCTGGCGACGAATTGCGCAGCAGGGCCAAATTTCCCACGACCGACGATCCTGCTCGGGTATTGGCGCAGGTCTGCGCGTGGTTCGAGGCGCAGCAGAGGACGCACGGAAAGCTTGATGCCATTGGGATTGCGTCTTTTGGTCCGGTCGACTTGGATCGAGCGTCTCCGACGTATGGTTTCATGACATCGAGTCCCAAGGCGGGCTGGCGCAATACGGACATCGTCGGTGCTTTGCGCAGGGTTTTTCCCGACATTCCCATTGGATTCGACACGGATGTGAATGGTGCTGGTCTTGGCGAGTTTACCTGGGGGAATGCGCGAGGGCTCGAGGATTTCGTTTACATCACGATTGGAACGGGCATTGGTGCGGGTGGGATGGCTGGTGGGCGCCTCCTTCATGGTCTCGTGCATCCGGAAATGGGGCATCTTCGGCTTCCGCGGGTGGGAGGCGATACGTTCGAGGGCGTTTGTCCTTATCACGGGTCGTGTTGGGAGGGTTTGTGTTCGGGTTTGGCGATGCAAGTGCGCACGGGGATGCGGGCGGAAGAGCTACCGGCGGATCATCCGGCGTGGCGTTTGGAGGCGCAGTACATTGCGTTGGCGATTGAAAACATCATGTATGTTCTTTCGCCTCGAAGAATCATCGTGGGAGGGAGTGTTCGTAAAGGTGGTCAGCTTGGGGAGGCTCGATTTTTCGACTGGATACGCCGAGGCGTGCAAGCGTCGCTCAATGGTTACGTCGTTTCGTCGTCGGTGGGTGCGGGCATTGACGAGTACATCGTTGCTCCGCTGCTTGGTGACGACGCCGGCGTGTGTGGAGCCATCGCGCTTGGATTACGTGCAATGGGCACGGGCTGACGCAACGTGGCACGCGTAGGCGCGGCGCAAGCCGTGGTTTCGGTTCGTCGGCGAACATTCGAGTCCGGCATGCCAAACCGCAGGGCCCAGACAAACTTCATCTCGATCGATTTTTCGTTTGTCTTGGCGCGCGGCTCGTGGTAGGTCATCGGCATGCCCAGGCGAATTGAACCAGATCCTTCTGCCTTGAAAGTCGGCGAGCGTCTTCGGGAGCTCCGCCTCGAGCGCAACATGTCCCTTGCTGAATTGGCTGATGTAGCCGAGTTGTCGAAGGGGCATCTTTCCAGCGTCGAGCATGGTCTTGCTGCGATCACCATTCAGACGATTTCGCGTCTGGCCAAAGGTCTTGGTGTTCCCGCGCTCTATTTGCTCACGTTCCCGCCGGATGACGAGCGTGATCAAGTAGCGGAGCTGGTGCGCAAGCTGCCTTCGAATGAAGTGGTGAAGTTGCGGCGCGAGCTCACGAAAACGGTCAAGGAATCGACGAAGTCTGCCAAGAGTGCCAAACCATCGGCACGCAGCCGGTAGTCCTACTCCGCCACATTGGACAAAGTGAAGCTTTGGGAGCTGCTTGATTTCACGGCGCCGCGGTGGGGCCCCACTGTTTGAGCCCGCGAAGCGGGCGAGTTTGGGGTGCCGCGGATGCCGTGAAATCAAGCCTCCCAAAGCGCTGCCAACGCAGATGGCAAAGAAGCGAGGGTGCAAATCTTGGCACCGCTTCAATTCTCCCCTTGTCAAAGACAATTTTTCGTAGCAAACCGCCGCCCCATGCGAAGCACTCCGAGCGCCTCGTTTCGGCCGGCCGTGTATGCCATCGACTTCGGCACCTCGAATTCGCTCCTCGCAGCCGCGAATGCGCAAGAAACCGCTCCCCCCGTGCCGCTCGACGATGGCGCCGATGACCCGTCGGTGCTCCGCACGTTGCTGTTCTTCGGCCAAAATGAATTTTCTTGCGGATCGAGCGCCATTGCTCAGTTCGTCGAGGGCGGGATGCAGGGTCGCCTCATCCGCTCCATCAAAAAGTTTCTACCTTACCGCAGTTTTTCCGGTACGCAGATCGGCCATCGGGTCGTCTCGATCGAAGACCTCATTGGCAGGTTTTTGCGCGTCATGCGCGAACGAGCCGATCAATACTTCAATACGCGCGTCGATCGTGTGGTGCTGGGACGCCCGGCCAAGTTTTCGCTCGATGCCGAAGACGACCAGCTCGCCCAATCACGTCTCGAACGAGCGGCGCTGATTGCGGGGTTCCGTGAGGTTTCTTTTTGCCCCGAGCCTGTTGCGGCAGCGCAGGATTTTCAGGTCGAGCTCGACAGGCCTCGCGTGGTGCTCGTCGCCGATTTCGGCGGTGGAACGTCGGACTATACCATCGTCCGGATGCGTCCCGAAGGGTTCGACCCAAGTGACGTCCTTGCGCTCGGGGGCATTTCCGTCGCCGGTGACGCGCTCGACGGAAGCCTCATGCGGCACAAGATTGCTCGTCATTTTGGCGCCGACGTGACCTATCGCGTACCGCTCGGGTCGAATACCCTCACGATGCCTCGCGCCATCAGTGAAAAACTCTGCTCGCCGGCGGACATGACGGTTTTGCAGCATCGCGACGTACTCAACTTCTTGCGTGACGTCAAATCCTGGTCGCTTGGGCCCGACGACAAATGCAAAATGGATCGGCTTTTGTGCCTCGTCGAAGACTCGCTTGCCTTCAAGCTTTTCGAGTCGATCGAGCGAACCAAGTGTGCATTGTCCTCGAGCGACGATGCCACGTTCCACTTCGATTATCCGACGATTCATTTGAACGAAAGCGTTCGGCGGGACGAATTCGAGGCTGGTTCGGCGCGTGAAGTCGGCGCCATCCTGGGCGCGCTCGATCGAACCGTATCGGAGGCGGGACTCGAGCCTGGCGACATCGACGTCGTGTGTTGTACGGGCGGCACGGCGCGCGTTCCGCAGATTGCTCGGGGCATCGAGCATCGATTTGGCAAGGGCAAGGTGAAGGAGCTGCGAGCCTTCCACTCGGTCGTTCAGGGACTTGCCGAACGGGCGCGAATGATCGCCGGCGCGTCATGACCCTTGCGCGTGGGGGCTCATCGGCGTGTTCGGCGCTCTCATACATTGCGCACCACAAACGTTAAAAACATCACAAGCACCTGCGACAAACGGTGAGCTGGGTGCTCGTCGAGTGCGCTTGGTAGCGGCTGCCTGCTTTGAACGCGCCTTGGGACGACTGTGAGGTGGGGGTGTGGCGGAGTATTACATTACCTTGCCAAACCACCCGCCGACAAACTTTTTTCTCGAGCCGGTGATTTTTTTGTTGGCCTTTCGGATGGCCCGGTGGTAATCGTCTCCATGCCCAAGCGCATTGAACCGGAACCCGTGCGCTGAAAGGTGGTAATCGTCTCCCATGCCTCGACGCGTTGAACCGGAACCCTACGCTTTGAAAGTTGGCGAGCGCCTTCGGATGCTGCGCCTCGAACGCAACCTCTCCTTGGCCGAGCTCGCCGATGTGAGTGAGCTTTCGAAGGGGCATTTATCCAGCATCGAGCATGGCCTCGCTGCCATCACCATTCAGACCATCTTGCGCGTCGCCAAGGGTCTTGGTCTCCCGCCTCTTTACATCCTCACGTTCCCCGCCGACGACGAACGCGCCCACATCATGGAGCTCGTGCGGAAGCTTCCCAGCAGCGAGGTGACGAAGCTACGACGTGAGCTGGCCAAGGCTGCGAAAGAAGCTGCGAAAGCCGCCAAGCCGGTCAAGCCGCAACGTTCTCGAGGCTGAGCCCTTCACGCCATCGTCGCCTTCAACCGCCCGCCATCGGCCTCCCAGCGCGCACGTTAGCCCGCGACCAGACGCCTGCCAAATTGCGTGCGCATTCGCTTGAGCTTCCGTCCGGGGCGTGCTAATTCCGCGCGCCCTTCAATCCACACGCACTCTTCCTATGGCACTGAAAGTCGCGATCGTCGGTTTGCCGAATGTAGGCAAGTCCACTCTGTTCAACGCCCTCACCCAAACGGCTGCAGCTCAAGCGGCCAACTACCCTTTCTGCACCATCGAGCCCAATGTGGGCGAGGTGGCCGTTCCTGAGCCGCGCCTCGAGAAGCTCGCGGTGCTTGCTGGGTCCAAGGACATCATCCCGGCTCGGATCAACTTCGTCGATATTGCTGGCCTGGTGCGAGGGGCTTCCAAGGGCGAAGGGCTCGGCAACCAGTTTCTGGCCAACATTCGCGATTGTGATGCCGTGGCGCTCGTGGCTCGGTGTTTCAAGAACGACGATGTCACGCACGTGGAAGGACGAGTCGATCCGCTCGCGGACGTGGACATCATCGAAACCGAATTGATGCTGGCGGACATAGACAGCTTGGAAAAACGCATTCCGAACTTGGAAAAACGCATCCGGGGCGGAGACAAAGAAGGAGCGGCGACGCTGCGACTTTTGAAGCTTGCGCTCGAGCAGCTTCATGCGGGGCGTCCGGCCTTTGCGGCGAAGGTGGAGCCCGAGGACGAAAAAGCTTGGCGCATGCTGCAACTGTTGACTGCAAAGCCGGCGCTTTATGTATGCAACGTCGAGGAAGCTTCGGCGGCGACGGGCAATGAGCTATCCGACGCCGTGGCAAAGCGGGCGGCGCAGAATGGGGCGAAGTCGGTCGTGATTTCGGCGCAAATCGAAGCTGAAATTGCGCAGCTCGGAGCGGCCGAACGAGCCGAATTCCTCGAAACGTTGGGGTTATCCGAGCCGGGGCTCAATCGATTGATTCGCGAGGCATACGCGCTCTTGGGGCTGCAAACCTATTTTACCATCGGCCCGAAGGAGGCGCGCGCATGGACGATTCCGGTTGGAGCGACGGCGCCGCGGTCCGCGGGAGAAATTCATACGGACTTCGAGAAAGGCTTCATCAGTGCCGAAACGATCACCTATGAAGATTACGTGCGATACGGCGGCGAGGCGGGCGCATCGCAGGCGGGGAAAATGCGCAAAGAAGGCAAATCGTACGTCGTGAAAGACGGCGACGTGATGCACTTTCATTTCAACGTTTGACCGTGACGCGGCACTTGCCATCGTAGAGCGGCTGCCATAGCCTTTCGCCCATGCCGCTCGCTCCGCTAGAAGGACGACCCGATCCGAACGGTGCCGATTGTGTATCGTGCGGGCGCTGCTGTCATCACGGCCCGCACACGGTCATGCTGCACGAGAGCGACGAGGAGCGAATGGGTGCGGACGTCTTGCGCCGACTTACCGTTTTGCTCGACCGTCCTCCGTTTTTCCGATTCGTCGAGAACGACGGCGAGCGGTGCGGCGCCCTCGATGTCTCGGTTCCCGACCACTTTCCTTGCTCCATCTATGCGGTTCGCCCGGAAGGCTGTCGTGAGGTCGAGCCTGGTTCGCCCTGTTGTTTGGAGGCGCGGCGTCTGGGGCATTTGGGCAAGAGCGTCGAATTCAAGCGGCCGCGTGGCGCGTAACATGGCCACGCCAAACTGCATTCAAGGTGCGCATTCGGCAAGCAATGTATCTCGAATGAAGGTTGCGCCTTCGATCGACTGATCCATTTCGTGGGCAGCTCCGGCAACGTATGACACCTTCACGTTCGCGCCCTTCGCGGAGAGCTCGTTATAGAGAGCGGTCACGAGCGGCTGATACGCCCCGGGGTCGAGTTTGCCCACGGCGAAATGGACGCGTGCGCCATCGAGCGATGCGGCATTCGGTCCCACATCGGGGCTTGCTGCTTTCAGAATATCGAGGTCGCCTGCCATGGGTGCGCTGCAGCGCGTGGCTCCGCCGAACGATTGGTCAATCAGCGATCGCGGGCCATTGCCGAGCTGACAGCCGGTGCTTGCGCAATCGGGGCAACTGCCTGCTTTGAGGGCCGCGCATTCCGCCGTCCACGCCACGTCCAAGGCCCCGTTGCACGCATAATCGAGCCGGTGGAACGGGCCCGATGTCGGCAAGGCATAATCGAGCACCTTGCCTGCTTGTTGCCACGTCACGGCATACCCGATTTCCGCGCTTCCTCCCGAGTTGCCCGTGGCACAGAGCAATTTGTCCTTGGCCACGTTCTTCTTCAAATACCGCGCGAGAGCCGCATAACGGCAAGCTGCCTGCTGCGGGCCATCTTTGGCGCCCGTGAACCATCCGCCGGGCCAGCGTCTGTCAAGCACGGTAAAACCCGCATCCATCAAGGCTTTTCGCTGCACGAATTGATAATATCCCGTCCCATCACCGCCGCTGCCGAAGATGATCGCTCCTTTCGTTGCTCCTCCAGCAGGCTCGAAATACGCCACATCGACGATTGCGGGGTCAGCCCCTCCGCAAACGACTTCGTAGGATTCGCATTTCGTTGCCGCCATGACCTGTTTCTCGCAAGGCTCTGCGCGAAGCGTCACGGATTCCGCTGGCACACCGCCGCCCCCCGCGCCGCCCATGCCAGCCGAGCCGCCAGCTCCAGCGTCACCACCGGCGCCAGCCGATCCGCCTCCTGCGCCACCACCACCATCACCCCCGCTGCCCGCGGAACCTCCACCCGAGCTGCTGCTGCTGCCGGTGTTCGTGCTCGTATTGTTGCCGTTGCCTCCGGAACAAGCCGAAAGCGTGAAAAGAATCGATGTAAGCAAGACGAAATGAACACGCATGGAACCCATCCTATCAACGCCGCTTCGTGCGGCGCCCGACATGGACACGGCAATGGGTCTACACGTAAAAAATTATCGTGGCAAAAGGCCGTGCACAAAACCGCTCACACGACCGGCGTCCTTGCACCTCTCGATGCGGTATCGCCATCCGGTCGATCCGCGCGCCGAGGCGCGAGCCGCGGAACTTCCAGCACGAAGGTCGCCCCTTGACCATCTGCTTCCACAACATATGCCGTACCCCCGTGCCTGCGCATGATCTCGCGCACGATGGAGAGCCCAAGTCCCGCACCTTGGCCCTGTTTTTCCTTCATTCCGCGGTAAAACGGCTCGAAGATGCGTTCCACGTCCTCGGCCGCTACGCCCGGCCCCTCGTCACGCACGGACAACCGCCATACGCTCCCTGCGCCTTCGATACCCACATGAATCGTCGATCCCGCCGGCGCGTGCGTCATGGCATTGGAAAGCACGTTGTCGATGGCTTGTCGCATCGTTTGCGCTTCGAGCTGCGCCATGGCGTCCGTCGGCAATGCCAATGCAATCGTCACGCCTCGCGCCTCGGCCTCCGCTTCGCACGCCTCGACGGCTTCTCGAGCCAAGGTCACCAAATCGTGCGCCGCGACTTCGCGCGTCACCTTGCCGAGCGCCGCAAGGTCGAGCAGCCGCGTTGCAAGCTCCGACAAGCGAACGACTTCCTTGCGAGCCTCGGCAAGCGCCTCGCGCAATTCGTCGGCCGTTCGCTCCTTGCGCAAGGCCAGGTCCATTTCCGTGCGCATCAGCCCCAGCGGCGTGCGCAGCTCGTGCGCCGCATTCGCAATGAGCCGCTCTTGCGCATCACGCGCGGCGCGTAATCGCTCCATTGCATCCGCGAGCGCTACGCGTAAATCGGCAATCTCGTCGCCCGTCGGATCCGGCGGCAAACGCCACGCGAGCGCCCCGCCTCGCAGTTCCGGAAGCTGCGCCGTCATGTCCGCGATTCGACGGCTCATCTTTCCCGCTTGCCCCCATTGCACGAAAAACAAAAGCGCCGCGGCCATGGCCACGAGCCCCAGCGTCGCCTGCCAATAAAGCCGCATCGTGACGTCGATTTCCGACAGCGGGCTCTCCAGCGAAAGCACGAATTGCTCACCCGACGGCGATTTGACGGCAACGGTCAGCGTACGCATGACGCGCCCATCCGACACCACTTGCGTGAACAGCCGCGGCGTGGCGCTCGAAGCATTCACGTCCGGCGGGTCCGGGATCCACCCATCCTCGGGAAAGTGCGTCACGAGCTCGCCGGACGCGCGGAAAAGCCCCACCATGGGAACGAACGTGCGAACGTTGTCCGCCAAAGGCGACTTGCCCAAATGCAAATGCGGTTTGCCTTCGGGCCCGTCGAAGAGGCTCACGCTCTCCACCGCGGCTTGCCCAAGGAGCGCCCTGTCGAGCGCGCCGTGCAAATTCGCTCGGAAGACCAACCCCGCCGCCACGACGGCAAGCAGCAGCGCGAGCGCGGGCAATGCCGCGCCAAACACCAAGAGCCGCGCCCGAACCCTCATGAAGCGCTCCGCGGCGGTTTTTCGATCACCAGCCGATACCCAATGCCTCGAACCGCTTGAATGGCCACTGCCTCTCCGCAAATGGCGCGCAATTTATTCCGCAAATAACCCACGTACACATCGACGACATTCGGCGCGCCGACGAACCCCGTCCCCCACACCGTCCCCAAAAGCTCCGTGCGCGTCAGCGTTTCGCCCGCATGTCCCGCCAATTCCAAAAGGAGCGCGAATTCCCGCGCCGTGAGCGTTTCCTCGATGCCGCCATTCGATAGGACCCGCCTGCGCGCATCGAGCACCGCGGGACCAACCTTCGTGAGCGGTTCGTGCCCCGCGCCGCGACGGTGCAACGCTTCGAGCCGCGCGACCAATTCTTCGAAGTCGAAAGGTTTGACCAGGTAATCGTCCGCGCCCGCTCGCAACCCCGTCACTCGCTCGCCCACGGTTCCCCGCGCCGTGAGCAATAGAACCGGCGTCTTCAAACCTCGTTCACGCCACCGCCTCAGCAGCGACACGCCGTCCATCTTGGGCAGCGACCAATCCAAAATGATGACGTCGTACGCCACGTCGAGCGCCTGGTCGAGCGCCTCCAGGCCGTCCGCCGCAAGGTCCACCTGATGGCCCTCTTCACGCAAACCGCGCTCGAGCAAGCGGGCCATCTTCGCTTCGTCCTCGACGACGAACAGTTTCATGCGGCCATCGTAGCACTGGAACGAGCACGACCCAGCCAGCCATACAGGCTCGGTACGATCAAAAGCGTCAAGATGGTCGATGTGACGAGGCCCCCGACGACCACGGTCGCCAGTGGCCGCTGCACTTCCGAACCGACGCCGCGCGAAAGCATCATCGGGACAAACCCCAGTGCCGCGACGAGCGCCGTCATGAGCACCGGGCGCGCTCGGGATCGCGCCGCATTTTCCGCAGCTTCGCCAGGATCCATGCCTTCCTTTTCATTCGCGAGCACGCGGGACAGCAGCACGACTCCATTGAGCACCGCAACGCCACTCAGCGCAATGAATCCCACGGCCGCGGAAATCGAAACGGGCATGCCGCGCATCGTGAGCGCCACGATGCCGCCAACACAAGCAAACGGCACGTTGGTGAAGATGATGAGCATGGGTTTTACCTTGCGAAACGCCGCATAAAGCGCCGCCAATATCAAGGCGATGGCGGCCGGAACCACGACGAGCAACCTGCGCGACGCCTCCTGAAACGTCTCGTATTGCCCGCCCCACACGACGCGATATCCACGCGGCGGCGGAGTAGCTCGCTCCACACGCGCACGCACGCGCGCAACGAGCTCACCAAGGTCCGCACCGCGTACGTTGAAGCCCACGACAATCCGCCGCTCGCCATCTTGATGACTCACCATGCCCGGCGTGAGGAGCTGCTCGACCGTCGCCACGCGCGAAAGCGGAACGAGCCCTCCGGTCGCCGTGGGCAAACTCGTGTTTGGCAAGTCAAACGCTTCGGGTGCCCCTGCAATTCGCAGCACGACCGGAATGCGCAAAACTCCATCGTAGGTCGTGCCCACTTGAATGCCGTTTTTCACGGCTTGCACGGCATCGAGCACTTCGCCCACGCCAAGGCCCACTTGCGACGCTTCGAGCGGTTTCGGCTCGACTTCGATGAGCGACACGTCCGGTGGTGCCAAGATCTTCACATCCGCCGCTCCTCGTTCCGCCGCAATTTCCGCTGCAATTTTCGTCGACAGCTCGCGCAGTACGCTCAAGTCGGCCCCATACACGCTCACCGCGACGTCCGATACCGCTCCGCCGAGCAATTCGTTGAACCGCATTTGGATCGGCTGCGTAAAAGATGGATCCGCGCCCGGAGACGCCTCGTCCACTCGACGCCGAATCTCCTCGATGAGCGCTTCGCGCTCGAGCCCCGGACGCCACCGATCTCGTGGCGCGAGCGTGATGAACACGTCGGCTTGTTCGAGGCCCATGACATCCGTTGCGACCGCCGGGCTGCCAATGCGCGAAACCACCTGCTCCACCTCGGGAACCTGCCGCGCGGCCGCTTCGAGCTTGCCCGCTTCGACGACCGCCGTCTCCAGGCGAATGTCCGGCGCACGCGTCGTTTGCACGACCAAGTCGCCCTCGTCGAGCTGCGGCGCAAGCTCGCTGCCCGAACGAAGAAACAACGCCACGCCAATTGCACAAAGCACCAGGGCAAACCCCGCGACGAGCTTTGGACGTTTGACCACAAACGAAAGTTGCGGCCCGTAAAACCGATTGATGATTCGTACGAGCAACGGGTCGCGTTCGGGAACGTCCTTGGGCCGCAAGACCAAACTCATCGCCGCAGGTATGTACGTCAGCGACAAGACGAGCGACGTGAAAAGGGCAAATACCACCGCCAATGCCATGGGGCGAAACATCTTTCCATCGACGCCGGTCATCGTGAGCACCGGCAAGTAGACGATGAGAATGATGAGTACCGAGAAAAACACGGGGCTTGCCACATCGCTCGCCACACGGCTGATCCACGACACGCGCTCGGGTCCCTGTTTTGGCGGATTGCCCTTGTGCGATGCGTGAAACATGTGCTCGACCATGACCACGGAACCGTCGACCACGAGGCCGAAATCAATGGCTCCGAGGCTCATCAGGTTGCCCGGAATTCCAAAAGCCACCATCGCGGAAAGTGCACCGAGCATCGAAATGGGAATCGCCGACGCCACGAGCATGCCGGCGCGCGCGCTGCCGAGCATCGCGAACAGCACGACGATCACGAGCAGCCCGCCTTCGAGCAGGCTTTTGCCAACCGTGCGCAGCGTGCTCGTGACGAGCGTGCTGCGGTCGTACACGACACGCACGGCGACGTCCTCGGGCAAACTCGCGCGCACCTCGGGCATGCGTGCGTGAATGTGGTCCATGACGTCGAGCGCATTGGCGCCTCGAAGCATCTGCACCATGACGTACACGACTTCGCCACCGCCATCGGCCGTCGCCGCGCCAATGCGAGGCACGCCTCCGATGCGCAAATCGGCGACATCCGATACGCGCACGGCTCGGCCCGATTCATCGAGCGGCGAGACGATGGCGTGTCCCAATTCGGACGCATCTTTCGGCTGAGCTACCGCGCGCAAGAGTGCTTGACCGGTTCCAAGCGGCAAACTGGCACCCGGTGCGCTGCCCGTGGATCGTTCGAGCGCCGTGCGCAATGCATCGAGCGTGATGCGGCGTTGCGCAAGTCGCGCCGGATCCGCGACGACTTCGATGGTGCGTTGCTCGCCGCCCCATGTGTTCACTTCGACGACGCCCGGTACGGCACGCAAAAGCGGCGCCACGCGAATCGATGCAAGCTCGAACAATTCCGCACGCGAACGCGCGGGTGACGCGAGCGTGAAATGAAATATTTCCCCGAGCCCTCCCGTAACCGGTCCAAGCTCCGGTGCTTCGACGCCCTGGGGAAACGTGCTCGCGAGACCTCCCACACGCTCGGTGACCATTTGCCTTGCGAGATACGGGTCCACGTCGTCGTCGAAGACCACGGTCACCGCTGAGATGCCGTAACGCGAAACGCTTCGGTGTTCGTCGAGCCCCGGCAAGCCACCAATGGCCAATTCAATGGGACGCGTGATGCGCCGCTCGACTTCTTCCGGCGTGAGGCCCGGCGCTCGCGTGAGCACCAGGACTTGGTTGTTCGTGATGTCCGGCAGGGCATCGAGCTTCAGTCGCACGCCAATGACGGCGCCTGCAATCGCAAACGCCAGCGTCACGGCGACGACGAGCCAACGATGACGAATCGATAGTTGAACGAGTGCGGCGATCACTCGACGCCTCCTCCCGCAGGTTTGTCGCCGCGCAGTGCAAGCGCCAACGATGCATCGGCTGCGACTTCGTCCCCAATGCCGAGACCTCCTTCGACGATGGCATCGGCACCCGATGTCGAAAGCACTTTGACGGGTAAAACATCGCCCGTTTTTCGCAGCACGACGACGGGTTTGCCGCCCTCGAGCTTGACCGCTGCCGCGGGCACGGCCACCGCTCCACCTTTGGGATCCGGCACCACGCGCACCTTGCCGAGCGTTCCGTGAGGCAATGCGATCGGCTCACGAGCCTCGAACCACGCGGCGACAGCGCCATCTCGTCCGCTGACGCTCGGCGCTTCGGAGAGGAGCTTCAGCGCAATGGTTTGTCCGAGTGGACCGACGAAGACGTAGCCAGCATTGGCAGGCGGTTTCTGGGAAAACCGCGCCTCTACGCGAGCCGAACCGGCTCGTTCGACGCGAGCAATGGGTGGGCTCGAAGGTTCACGCGTTTCACCGAGCACCGCGTCGACTTCCGTGACGATTCCACCAATGGGGCTCTTCAGCGTCATTTTGCCGCCGGATGCCGCCAAGCTCGATGCGTCTTTGGGCCCGAGCCCCGCAATTTTCAGCGTAGCGAGCGCAATTTGCTGATCGGCGAGCGCATTCGCCATCGCGCTGTCCACCTCGGCGATCTCGGACAGACGCGTCAAGCCTTCTTTACGTAACGACTCGAGCTGCGCTTTGCGTTTGCTTTGCGCAGAAAGGCGCGTGCTTGCAGCCATGTACGCACCCGCTGCACGTCCGAGCTCCGGCATGACCACATCCGCAATGGCCGCATTTTCGGCCACCTCTTGACCATGCTCGACGTGTACCTTCAGCACCTTGGCCGCAAACGACGGCGATACCGCCGCTTTGGCACCCGCCGGAGGCAACGTTTCAGCGGGCGCTTCGAGCAGCGACAATCCTTCCGGCGCCCGCGCCGCAACCCAGGGCGTCTCGGCACTCTTGGGACTCGATTCCGCCATGACACGCGGAGCCTCTTCACGTTGAGCGCACGCACAGAAGAGCAGCGCCAAAAGCCACGACCATCGCCCGTTCATCGTGCCGTCTCCCGTTTTGCATCGATTGCCGAAAGCCAAAGCCACACTTTCACACGCGCCCAGGCATTCTGAGCTCGCGCTCTTTCCAGCCGACCACGCGCATTCGTCACGTTTCGCCGCGCCGTGATCACCTCGAGCATCGTTGCTTCCCCAGCCTCGAAAAGCCGTGTCCGATGCGAAAGCGCTTCTTCGAGCGGCGGGAGAATTGCATTCGCTATCGTGTCGACGACCTCCTGCGAATGATCCACTTCATGCAAGCCCATCGCCAAGTCCGCCACGGCATTGGCCTGTTCGCGCTTCGTTTCCCCATCGAGCTGCGTGGCGCGGGCGATCGTCACGCTTCGTTCGCGTTCACCACGATCGAACATGGGCAGCGTCAAACCCACCGCACCGAACCCGACAAACCCCCGCGGAGAATCGCGCTGCACGAAGAGGCCAACCGATAACGACGTCCCGCGCGCTGCTTTCTCTTCGGCACCGCGAGCTCGCTGCACGTCCGCCTCGAGCGCCTTCAATTGCACCGCTGGCAATGCCGAAGCTCGCTGCAATGCATCGCGCCGGTTTGCGCCCACCGGCACCGGCGCCAATGGCAAATCGCCCGTCGATCCCAGCGGATCCGCGCCCGCTGCAAGCACTCGAGCCAACAAGAGACCTCGCTCGAAAACTTCACCCTCGGCGCTCACCACCCCGAGCCTCGCTTCGGCATGGTATGCTCGCGCTTCGGCCGAATCCGCTTTCGTCGCCGCCGATGCCGCCGCGGCTTTTTCCACGAGCCGCGCGAATTCACCAGCAAGCGCCGCTTCACGGCTCACCACATCGAAGACGCGTTCGGCGCTCCAAAGATCGACCCACGCTCGCGCTGCTTCGAGTCGCTGCTGGAGCGCCAGGGCTCGAGCTTGCACCGACAATTCGGTTTCTTCCAGGCGTGTTGCCGTCGTGCGAGCTTGGGAAAGCCCCGCCAGGTTCCACGACTGCATCACGCTCGCTTGCACCTCGACGCCATGGTTTTCCGCGGGAAGCACACGGTATCCGGGTTGCACGTACAGTTGTGGATTGCTCGTCATCGTCGACATACGCCCGCGCATGTCGCGTTTTGCACCTACGGCACGTTCGGCAGATCGAACGTCGGGGGTTTCGACGGACAAACCGATCGCTTGGTCGAAGGTGACTTTTTTCTGCGCCGCTGGGGCTGAAAGGGCGACGTTTGCAGCGATTGAAAGCGCGAGCCAGGAGCTCATGTGCGGACACTAGCGCCGCGCCCATGAAGAAATCCTGAGGGAATGATGAGAGTTTTCTCAGAAAAAAAGGGGCGGCCTGATGCTCTACCGCGCCCCGAGCAGCACGTTTCGCCTCGCCAAATCGGCCAATAGCTGCGCAATCGTTTCGAGCACCTCGGGCGGTGGCGATCCGCCGTACGCCTCCATCACGGACTCACCCAGCGTTTTGCCTGCCAAAAGCCGCTCGACGATGCCTGCCGCAAGCTCACTCAGCTCCAAGAATTGCAGCTCGTATCCGTCATCCCGATATCCAAGCAGCACCGTGGATACGTGCGCCGGCTCTTCACGATCGGTCTCGTCGTCGCTCAGCCGATGCACGGCGTAGGCGTAACGCTGCAATCGAACCGAATTGTCGAACGCGACGCTTTTGTCGAGCACCAAATCTCGCTTCATGGGTTCGCGGACGTCGCTTACGGCCGTCGAAATCGCGAATTCGAACAATTCATAACGCGCCAAATCGACCAAGTATGGCGGAATCGATTCATTGTTCTCCCATTTCGGTAAAACCCAAACTACGAATTCGATGGCAACGTCGCGCAAATAATGTGACCGCGGCATTTCTTCCGTGCAATATCGGGATACCCAGGTGTCGAATGCAGCCCCGAGCCTTGCGGCCGTTCGAGGAATCTGGTTCTTGATGGCCGAACGCATGCCATTTCGCACGAGTTTTCGGTACAGCAAAATTCGCTTTGCGCCCACGCCCTCGAACGCTTCTGCGTGGTTTTCCGATAGGCCTGCGGCGTAGAGCCACGCGCGAGCATTTTCGTTGAGGAGCTCCGGTGCATCGGCGTCGCGGATCAGCCTGTGCGTAACGAGCAAAAGATCCTCGAAGTCTTCACGCTCGCTCATGAAACCCTCGCAAGCCTCGCTCGTATGCAACGCCCACGCGGCGCAATTCAACCATCAGCTCATCGAGCTTTGGGATATGGTGATCCCTTTCCAGAATGACCGGTAGCGGCCCGGTTCGCATTACAACCCATTCCAAAAGCTGCAAAACCGGGTCACACACATCAGCCCCATGCGTGTCGATCCACACGTCGTCATCTTCCCAGCGTTCGTGACCGGCCACGTGAATGGCAATCGCCCGATCGAGCGGCAATTTTTCCAAAAATGCCAAAGGATCGAATCCATAATTCAATGCATTCACGTAGACGTTGTTCACATCGAGCAGCAAATGCCCATCCGTTCGTTCGAGCAATTCGCCGATGAATTCCGCTTCGTGCATGGCGGGACGTCCTGGCACGAAGTAATGCGTGATGTTTTCCACTGCAAACGGCACACCCATGCGATCCCGCGCCTCGCAAATACGCGCGGACACGTGCTCGAGCGCTGCGCGTGTGAGAGGCAATGGCAAAAGGTCGTGCAATACGCGCCCTGCGTGTCCCGAAAAGCAAAGGTGATCGCTATGGAAGGGCGCTTCGATGCGCCTGAGAAATGCTGCGAGCTCGGTCATGTAGTCGGCATTGAAAGGATCGGTCCCGCCGACGGACAGCGTGAGGCCGTGGGTGATCAGTGGAAACCTTTCCCGCACGCGCATGAGCGCATCGAGGAAGTATCCGCCGCGCTGCATGTAGTTTTCCGGCGGCACCTCGAAAAAGGGTATTTCGGCAAGCGCCCCCGGTTCGCCCAACCTTTCGAGCACGTCGTCGATGAAGTCCCAGCGCAGTCCGAGGCCCACGCCGTGCAGGGACGAGATGGTCGAAGAGGTCGTGTGCAAGGTGCTTGTTTTTAGAACAGCGATCGGTTCATTGCAAGTGCGCCTGTTGTGAAAGAGGTAGAAGCCCGCCTATTTCCGGCGCTGCGGGGGGGGCCCCACTGTTCGAGCCCGCGCAGCGGGCGAGTTTGGGGTCCCGCAAGTGCCGGAAATAGGCGGGCTTCTACCGGGGTTTCATATCCTGGATCAAGGCCTGGTTTCACGATGCGCCGCGCGAAACGCCTCGACGCGACCCACCGCATTGTTACGCAAATTCACATAAAAGAGCTGCACTTCGATCGGGTGGTAATTGTCCGGGCCCGTCACGTGCAGCAAAAGGTCGCTTGCAAAATCCCGCTCGGGCAGTTTCTCCATGTGCTGAATCAAGAGTTTCCCATCCTTGCACGTCCCATCGGTAAACGCCGGGAGCACCGCCGGCGTTTCCGCATCGAAAAATACCGCACCCTGGTGTTTCTCGACAGGAGCCAGCACATCATCGTTTTTCCACGTCAGTGGATTTACACAAATGCGCGACGCCATGGAACGACTCGTCCCCGTCCCATCGCGATTCTTGAATTCCAGTGCATTTTCCTGGTAACGCGGACCTCTAACATTGTATGCGACAACGCAACCCCACTGGGATTCCGAATTACACACCGGAATGTCCGCGCCCAGCGTTTCCCGTGTGATCGGACCACCAATCAAGTATCCAACAACGAAATCTTTCGCAATGCTTTTCCCCCAAATTTTTTCCCGCAAGAGCCGCTCGGCAACCACCGTCCCCTGGCTATGGGATGCTAGAATGAATGGCCGCCCGGCCCCTCGCCGCTCGAGGAACGCCTCAAATGCAGCGGCAACGTCGGAATAAGCCACATCGATCGCTTTGTTGCCATCGTCGTTCGCATCCACGAACGCTTTGCCATTCGCTTGACGATACCTTGGTGCGTACACCGCACAGCACGCATTGAAGGCGCTCGCTTGAATGAGGGTCCCACCCCGCGCGGTTGCTCTGATCACCTCCGGCTCATCGATGGGCGCATTCCACCGTTTTGCCAAAGACGTCGTCGGATGAACATAAAACACGTCGGCATACGCCGCCCCGCTGCTCACTGCCGGCAATTCCTTCAGGAAAACATCCGCATCATCGTCCATCGTCGGAAGTGCGGCCCACGAAGTGTCCTTCGAATAATCCGGCGCGGCCGGCGTCTTCGTCGAATCGAAAGGCCCCGGATCCAGCGCAATGAAGAGCCACCGATCGAGCGTCGCGAAAGCTACGACCATCACCGCCATGCCCAGCAGCCCAATTGCGCCCAAAACCCGTCCCCAACGTCGCCGACTCATCACTCGCTCCTCATACCCCTCAATCGGTATCGTTCAAACCCTATTCCGCTCCATCGGCAATATTTCAACATTCGCGTAAAAATACACTGCCGCGTCAATCGCCATTTACGCATCGTGTCGCTCAAATAAAGCTTGACGAGTCCTTATTTTCCAGCTCTCATCGATCCCATGAAGCGTGCAACCATCATCTCCGCAATTTTCGCCACGGGGCTCGTCGCCGCACCTTCGGGGGAGGCGATGGCCACGAACTATTCGCTCTGGATACATGGACGTAATCCGGGTACCGCGACACAAAAAGGCAACTACGCTGATTTCTCCTACTGGGGGTCGTCGTCTTCGGCCGCTGGAGTGAACAAAAAAGCCGTCAACTGGGACGGCAAGAGCACCATTAGCGCATCGAATGCCGTCATTCGCGACGCGCTCGATTGTTACTGCACCGGATCGAATTGGTGTTACATCGCGGCTCACAGCGCGGGGAACCTCCAAATTGGGTATGCCATGGCGCTTTACGGTGGATCGACGCGGTCAAAGAAAAACGCCACACCGAATAGCAGCGGCGTTTGTGGCAATACTGGTGGCACTCAAACGGGCTGGAACATCAAGTGGGTGGACGTAGCAAGCGGTGCAGGCGGTGGCAGCGAGCTCGCCAATCTTGGGGAATGGGCCGTCAGTGACGCACTGACGGGCGACTTGAAAACCGCCAATGCGCGAGCGCTCTACAATCACAACACGACGCGCTCGAAGTATTTTTATCTGTTCGCCGGCGCCAAAGGAACGCTCTATTCGGGCCTGCTTCCGGGCCAAGACGACGAAGCGCTCTCGTATCACTCGACCGGCGGCGTGGCGTCGACGGGCAGCTTTTGCAACCCGGGCAATTGGTTCTGCGACGGGAGCTTGACGACGGGCACGGGCAGCACGAGCAATGGCAAAGCGAAGTGGAGCTACCATCACGTCGAATTGGTCGACACGGGCGAAAGTTACGACCATTATTCCAAGGGATCTTGGTCTGGGATCGTTGGACCCGTACGCGCGGACATGGCGACATACGCGTATTGATTCAGTCGCGTGACGAACGATCGCGCCAAAGGCAAGTTTTTCCTTTTCGCCGCGGCCATTGGCCTCGGCGCGATCGTTCTTTTTTTCTTGCTTCGCACCTCGCCGCATTCCCGCGCTCCGTCCGAAGAACGACTGCTCGAAGAATCCCCGAAAAGAGCCGCCCACAAGACGCCTGCTTCTACGGCAGCCCCCAATGTATCCGCGTCCGCGAAAAGCGGAGAAGCTTTGGGCGAGCGAGCGCTCGCGAAAAAGCGCCTCGAACGAGCCCGCCATACGCTCGAAGGATATTTGATAAGCACGCGATATCCATACAGCTCGCGGCCCATGTCGGAACATCCGGACATGATCGAGCCACATAACGTGGCAAAAACGACGCTGCCGCTCGCACGCAAAGACAAAAAGCTCACCGACGCTCGCGTATTGCTCGAACAAGACAGGCTTTACGTCGTCGGTGAAGAAGCGGCCAAATTGACGATCACGTGCACCACGAGCGACGGTCCCGCGCCATGCGAAGTCCTTGCGGCAACGGCTCATGTGGCCGAATCGATGACGAACGCGCCGATCATCGAACCTTCCCCGGTAAACTTCATGGGCGATGGCGTGAAGAGCGCGCTGTTTGCCCCAGCGCAGCAAGGGTTTGGCGGGTATCACGGCCCCATTTCGATCGACCTCGACGTCCGTGTCGATGGCGAAGAAGGCGGCGCTCGATTCGAGGTCATTTACACGCCCGCGCCGCCCGCGCGTTTCACGCGCGTCGTGCGTGAAGAAATGGTGAATGGTTCGCTCTATCTTCACGTGCAAGTCGAAGTGGACAAACCCGGGCGATACGTCATCACGGCTCGCGCGTCCGACACGACGGGCGACAAATTCGCGTACCTCGAATTCAACGAGGAATTGGGGAAGGGGTTACAGGAAGCCAAACTGTGCATTTTTGGCAAACTCGTGCACGACGAGCAGGCGGAAGCGCCGTTCATTCTGCGCGACATCGAAGGGTTTTTGCTGAAGGAATCTCACCCCGACCGTGAAACGATGGTGGGTTTCGATGGCCCTTACTTCACGACCAAATCGTACGATTCCAAAGAATTTTCCGATGCCGAATGGCAAAGCGAAGAGAAGACGCGGCATGTGGAAGAATTCACGAAAGACGTGAAAGCTGCCGAAGAGGCTGTTCGTTTTCAGGAAGAAAACGCGGCAAAAAAGCCGTGAATCACTCGCTAGACCATTCGCGCGCAAGCCCGAGTGTTTGCGCATGGGCTGCAATATTCTCCAAATACGCCATACGCACGGTATGATCGGGAATTTTTTCGGCACAACCGAGGATATCGTCGCGCGCTTCTTGGATGACGCGTCTGGCACCATCCAGGTCACCGGCCGCGTGCAGTGCCAATGCATGACGCAGGCGCAGCGGCTCCTCTCCATAATTGTACCTCGGTCCAGCCCGACCTATCTCCATGGAAAGCGCCGTCAAGCGCACAGCTTCTTCCGCGTGCCCTCGCTTGCGGCAAATCTCGCCCCGAAGCGATAAAAACCGGGCTCGCAGGAAGGGCAAAAACGCATTCGCTTCGCCTAGCTCGTCGAGAATTGCGTCAGCTTCGTCGAGCTTTCCCGAGGCCATCAAAATGCCGACCGCCAAGAGGCACGCACACCAGAACATCAGGCGATCATTTGCCGCCAATACATCCTTGGCGAGCGGTTCGGCCATGGTAAGCGCTTCGTCGAATCGTCCCCATTCGAGAAATAAACGGCTCTTGTAATATGTTGCGTACATCAGCGAGAGTTTCCCTGCGTGAGGCATGGCAAGGACCTGGTTGAAAAGTTCTTCAGCTTTTGCCAGGAGCCCAAGCTGCATGTATGACAAACCGAGCTGCATGCAGGAGATCGCTTGATATTCTCGTGCACCTGCCGCGGCATAGCTGGCAACCGCAGCTTGGCAATGCTTCCACGCCCGCCATGGGTCGTTGTGCAGTTCTCGAGCTGCGCCCGTGAGGGCAAATTCGGTCCACGCGCTTACGAGGAAATCCGTGCCGCGGCAATTCGCGGCAAACTCTTCCATCCGTTGCAGGTAGGGAATAGCCTTGTTCCCCTGCCCCGTGATGAGGAACATGGTGGATACCGGATACAATGCCCGGGTAATGAGCGCAACCGTATCGGGCTCGGGCTCGATCGCCAGAAGTTCGGGAAACAATTCCCCGAATGCATCGAATCTGCCCAAAAAAATTGCGCTTGCCACGGCATGCCCGAGCGCCCTGGCGCGACTCGAAGGACCAAGGGACGAATCTGCGAGGATCGACGCGGATATTTCGTAGCATTTCGCATATTGTGCCGTCAGAATGTGCACATTGGAAAGGACGGCTTGCAGCGCCGCTCTGGTTTCCCCCGTGGCTCCGGCGGCGAGCCCTTTTTCTGCGCGGGCAATGGCCGATTGAAAATCCGCACCTTGCATCGCATGCTCGGCCGCTTTGGCATAAAAAGCGGCTGCCTTGTCCGGCGTCGTTCCGCGTTCGAAATGCGCGGCAAGCACCATTGGATCCTTTTCGCCAGCACGCACGAGCCATCCGGCTGCCAAGTCATGCCCGAGCGCGCGGTCGCGATCCGTGAGCATTGCATACGCACCTTCACGCAGGAGCGAATGACGAAATCCGTATTCTGTTTCTCCAGAAAAACGGCTCGTCGATCGGCGCACGATCAATTCTCGGGCACACAGATCCTTGATATAGCCAGCGCTGTCATTCGAAAGGTCGTCCCGCAAGAGTTTGTTCACGCCCCTTTGCCAGAACGTATCGCCAAAAATGCTGGCCGCACGCAAAATACGTCGCGCTTCGGGCTCGAGCGTTGCGATGCGTGCCTCGACCATGCCGAGCACCGTCTCTGGCAGTTGCCTGCCATGCCCGTCGTTGACTGCACGTATCAGTTCCTCGAGGTAAAACGCATTTCCGCCGGATCGATCCACCATCGCCGAAATGGTTGCCGCATTTGCCTTCGAGCCGAGCACGCTTTTGATGAGCGTTTCGCAGCCGCGTCGAGACAATCCCCCGAGCGTCATCGAATGAACGCCCCGTCCCATCCACAACTGCGGAAATATTTGATGAACCTCGGGACGCCCAAACGCGACGACGATCAAAGGTTTGTCCGCGAACTCGCGAAGCACGGCGTCGATGAGCTTGACCGATGGACCATCACCCCAATGCAAGTCCTCCAGTACGAACACAATGCGCCTTTTCGCCAAAACGCCGCGCACGAGGTCGACATACGCCGATTGTATTTGATCGGCCATGATCGCGGGATTTTGACGCGCAGCACGCATGCGAGGATCATCATCGTCGGCAATTGGTAGGCCGATGAGCTCGCCCAGAAATTCGGTCACCCGAACGCGATCGGCCGCTCCAACATGCACCGCAACCGACGCAGCCAGTTTCCCCCGTGCCGCTCCGAGCGGATCGTCTTTGGCAATGCCGAGCCCCGTCCGAAAGCCCGAAGCGACGAGGGCAAACGCCGAACCCGCGCCAATCGAATCGCCGCGTCCGATGGTTATCACCAGATCCGGATGCAAGGCCTTGAGCCTGTGCAAAAGTTCGAATCGTAATCGAGACTTACCCGTGCCCGCCTCACCGGTCACGAGCACCACGCGTCCGTGCCGGTCTTCGAGCGCTTCCTCGACCGTTTCCAGCAAATGGCGCAACTCTCGGTCACGACCGACGAAGGGGCTCGGTTTTCCAAGCAGCGTACGCGCCTCGGACCCAACAAACTGTTCGCCTCGAAGTACGAGACGACCATCTTCTTCCGTAACACTAAATCGAGCGTCGAGCAGCGCTCGCGTAATGTCGTCAGTGTAAATTCCTCGATTGGTTTGCTCCGATGCGCTCATTTGTTCGAGCAATGATGCCGCGCTCTCGAAGACGTCACCAACCGGGAGTCGCCCGGTATTTTCGCCCCGCCCGGTAAGCAGCACGATGGACGCGCCCGGCATCATGTAACGCATGCGTAATGCGCACCGAGCGGCATTGGCTGCTTGATCCGTCGCCGGCCCGGTTCCCACGAGCAGCGCGATGAACATCCCATTGGCGATTTCTTCGATCTTCGCCCCATATGGGCGCACGGCACCGCGCACGTCATCGAGCAGCGTCGATGGGTCCTGATCGGCGTCCGAATCCTCCGCGCGTACGACTTTCGGCGGCACGACCGCCACGACGGAGACGAGCCGCTTCTCGGTATGCGTGAGCGACTGCGGCGGCGCCGGGCGAGGCAATGCCGGAAGACGTTCGAGCGACCCCATTCGCTCGAGCAATGCCACGACCGCGTGACCATCGGCAGGGCGGCCGTCGGGATTCTTCGACAGCATTTGCACAATCAATTCGTCGAGCACTTCCGGCACTTCCGGACGCAATTCCCGCACCCGCGGCGGATCCTCCATGAGCAACTTCGCCAAACGCGCCAAAAGATGCGTGCCCTGAAATGCGGGTCTTCCCGTCAAACATTCAAAAAGCACGCAACCGAGCGAAAACACATCGATTCGACCATCGAATTGACTTCGCGGGCCCTTCGCTTGCTCCGGCGCCATGTACCCCGGCGTGCCGATGAGCGTCCCGGTCACCGTCAACGCCGTGTTCATCGCATCGACACGCACGATGCCAAAATCGAGCAGTTTTACACGACGAACATCTCCGTGGTGCAAAAGCAAGTTCCCCGGTTTGATGTCCCGATGCACAATGCCTCGCGCATGCGCCTCGCCCAAACCACTCGCCACCCGACGCGCAAGCTCGACCGTTTCTTCGATGCCGAGCGGCCCCGTCACGAGGCGACCGGCAAGGGTTTGTCCGTCGAGCCACTCCATGGCCAAATAGGGCTGGCCCGAAGGCAACTTACCATGGGCGACATAACGTACGACATGCGGATGCTCGATTTCACCGAGCACCCGCGCCTCGAAACCAAAGCGAACGACCGCTTCGTCCGCCGAATCGCGCAACACCTTGACTGCCACTGCCTGCTGCGTGACCCGATCGAAGGCGCGATACACCGCCCCCATCCCGCCTCGAGCTACGCTATCCCGCAGCTCGAATCGGCCATCGATCAGGACCAACTCCGGCATGTTCGGAGATTGCACTCGATCCATGTCGGACTTCAAGCTTTTTGTCGCACTTGCGTCACAGGTGATGCATGTACAGTGCGAACCAATTTGCGCAGTTTACGGATTGGACGAACGGGTCGGTTTGGCGGCAGGCTCTTCTTTGCCGGGAAACGTCAGCCCCTTCGGCCCATACCATGGCATCAGCTCCAGGGAAAATCTCCCCGCCTTGACGGCGGGATCCTCCGCTGCGAGTGCACGTGCTTCTTCAATGGATTCCATATCGAACAGAAGTATGCCTGCCAGCGCATTGGGAGGAGTCCCCTCGACCTCGAAGGGCCCAGCGAGAACCAATTTGCCCGTCGCTCCCATGGCTCGAATATGCGCCATGTGGCCTTCGCTGATGCGCACGACTTCCGGCGTTCGTTCCGCCGACCATGCGGGTCCGCGGCGCAAAAACCCCATGATGTACGTGCGCATTTCAAACTTCTCGGGCGCCTTGGTTTCCGCCGGTGGGCATGACGCTGCGGCGGGTCGAGCCGAAACGGCGGGCGGCGGGGCCGAGGCACAATGCAGCGTCGACATTCCAAGACAAACCAATACGACCGCGTTTCGCAAACGTGATGTCAACGAAGCCATTTTCACGTGTTCACCTTTACGCATGATTCGAACGTCGCTCGTGGCGCCGCCGCACTGCATACATCGTCGCGAGGACCGCAACCAGGTAAAACCCATTCACGTCGGCCGCACCACGGGGCGAAAATGCACACGTCCCGTCCTTTGCAATATCGTCCGGCGTGATGTCTCCACCGCTCGACGAAGATGACGAGCTCGAACCGCTGGGCGCCGTGACGAATGGCTGAGGATCGTCCACGAGATACAAGGCGCCATGAATGAAGAGCACCGGGCGCGGCCGCAAGGCACTTCCAAGCGGCATGGCCTGCACTTCCGACGCAGGGCGCGAGGTGACTTGCCCCAAATCGAGGCGCCACGCGGCGATGTCGTTCATCGTGACATGCCGGCGCACGCCGTGATCGACCAAATACACATCGGGCGTGCCGTCGTCGGCTTGGATCAATTCGGGCCGCGAGGGAATGGCCATTGCCTCGGGAAGCATTTCCGCATCGGCCGAAGGCAATGGCAAAAGATCCCAAAACGTCGAAAACTTCCAGGCTTCGAGCACCGGTACGCCATCGATTTTGCGCCGAATGCCGGTTTGCGTAGCGGGTGCGCATTGGAGCGTGCGTGGACTATTTCCCAAAACGGGATTCCCCTCGCCCGCATTGTCGATGCCATACGCATACACGTCGTGCGGCGCGCCATCGTGAAGCGAAAATGGCGATGGAGCGTAAAATCCGTGCGCGCAGGATCCAATGGCCGCACAAAGATCATCACGATGAACGTTCGCGCGCGTCGCAATCGCGGGCGCCCCAGGCGTGCCCGCGGGACCCGTGAAGTAGACGTGCACGTCGATCGGGGAATCGGGGATGTCTTGGTCCTGCGACCAACCAGCAACGACGTCGCATCCGGCGCTGTCCAGATACCCAATGGGCTGAACGGCCATGGCCGCGCGAGAAACCGAGGCGACCGCAAGAGCCGCCAATGCAATAACGACAGCCCTCATACGAGAATGTCGCCAAACGCTTCGGACGTCTCGCCGCCATTCCAACCGAAACTCGGTGTTTCGAGGCCAATGCCACGCAGCATCGTGACGTGCGCTTTGCTGATGTTGCCTCCAGGATCCCGCACGTGCACGTTGCGCTTGATTCGACCAGCACCTCCACCCGCCAAGACACACGGCATTTCCGAAACGCTGTGCTGAAACCCTTCGCCGTATTCGGATAGCCCGAAAACGACCGCTCGATCGAGCAGCGTCGCACCCGTCGGATCCGATACGCTGGCGAGTTTGCCGAGGAACGTTCCGAAGGCTTGCATCTGATACAGAATCCCCGCGCGTGTTTGATCCCAAGCTCCAGCGTGCACGGTCGCATGAAAATCGTTGGGCACGCCCAGGTTGGCAAAAACGTGCGTCGTCGCCGGTGACGTGAGCATGAACGAAAAGACGCGCGTCATGTTGCACGCCAAAGCCGCCGCGAGCAGGCCGGCCATGATGTCCGTCTTGGCAATGAGGTCAGCGGTGTTTCCTGGTTTGGCCGGCGCAACGCACGCTTCACCCGAATGTTCGAGACGCGTCTTGACTGCGTTCAGGTGTTCGAGATGCGCCTCGATGCGCTGTTTGTCCTCGGCTCCTACGCGCGCCGACAAACTCTTGGCGTCTTCGAGCACCGCATCGAGCAAGAGCGCCCTCTTCTTCAGAGAGCTCGTATCCGTTTGTACGCCAAACAAAAGATCGAAGAGCTGCCCTGGATCCATCACGGGAAGGTTGAGGTTGTCCGGGCCGTTGTACGAAATCGCGTTCCAGTGACCATAGTCGTGGAATCGCGCCGAGCTCGCGCCGAGCACGAGCGACCTGAATCGCGGTGACTCGAGACCGTAAAAGTCCGGATGTTTTGCCACGTATTGATCGAGCGTCGGACGAAGCGCCGTGAGCGTGTGCGATGGATGATCGAACCCTTCGGGACGCACACGATCGCCCGTCATCGACACCATGAACCCACGCATGTGACCATCCTCTTGCCCCGGCGGATTGGGCGGCACTTGCGTATGCGGCGTGAGCCCCGTGATGACGCTCGGTTGATGAGGCGCGAGAGGCGCGAGCAATTCGGTCGGCGTATACCCGGCGCCCGTTTCCTTTGGCGTCCAGATGTCCGGGTGCCCGGCTTGAGCAGCGCCATGACCGTCGTGCCAAGGCAAACCTCCGCCCCAGAAGAAGACGCCAAAGATGGGACCTCCAACGGCTGCATCCGCCTCGCGCGATCCAAGCATTGCTTCGAGCGTGGGCACGGCCAGCGCGACCGTGGTGCCAGCGGCCACGCCGCGCAAAAACGTTCGACGAGAAAGCATCGGGCGGGCCATCACGGAGTCTCCTTCGTACCAACGAATCGGAATGCGTCGTGCGTCACGAGCTCGATGAGCAGCGACCGAAAATCGAACGATGCGGCGGCAAATCGATCCGCCAAGTCTTCGAGCGCAAGGGCTTCGCCCGGTGTTTCGAGCCTTCCTTGTGCATGACGGTAAAGCTGTCTGACCATGCACCTGCCAACGCGTGGATCGGTCTCGAGGATCGTCGCAAGACCACGCGCATCGGTGAGCGGCGTGCCGTCGAGATCACCCGATGAATCGATCGGCAAGACGCCTTCTTGCACGGTGCGATACGCGCCCGACGAATCGAAGTGTTCGAAGAGAAACCCGGGCGGATCCATGAAGGAATGACACGACGCGCACGACGGGTTTGTCCGGTGCAGCTCCATGCGTTCGCGCACCGTTTTCGGCGGCTCACCCATCGGAACCGGATCGAGCGACGTATCGACGCCGGGCGGAGGTGCGGGCACCTCGAGGCAGAGCACGCGTTCACGCACGTATTTGCCGCGCGCCGTCGGCGACGTGTACGACTCGTGCGCGTTCATCGTGAGAAATGCGCCGAACGTGAGAATGCCGGCGCGTGGACCATCGGCCGGTAGTTCCACTTCGACAAACTCCGTCTTCGTCGCGCCCGGAGCGTCGACACCATAGAGCGCAGCAAGATCGGTGTTCACGTAGGTCATGCGCGTGCTGAAAATGCTTCGCGCATCACCGCGCGTTTCGAAGACGAGGTCGTCGACGATGAGCTCGACCTCTCGGCGCATGGCGTCCGTGATGCCTGGCGCAAAGAGTGGATATGTCGCGGGATTGCGGTTGATGCCTGCGAGACGTCCAAGGTCCAGGTACTGCCGGAAAAACGCCTGCACCGCGCCACGCGCTCGCGGATCGTCGAGCAGTCGTTCGGCAGCCATGGCCACGCCTTCACGCGTATCGAGCTCGCCGCTTTCGGCCGCATCGAGCAGCGCTTCATCGGGACCTTGGTTCCACAAGAGAAACGATAAGCGCGACGCCAATTCGTAGCCGTCGAGCTTGCGCCGTGACGCGCTTTCTCCGGCCGATCCAAGGTCGACCCGATACAAAAAATGCGGCGACTGAATGAGCCCCGCGACAGCGAGTCGCAGACCTTCCCATGCATCGGGATCAGCGAGCGTCTTTGAAACGTTCACCCAACGAGCAACCTCGTCTTCGGTGAGCGGACGGCGCACGACGCGACGACCGAACTTGCGCAAGAACGACTCGACACACGCATCGCCCGGTGCTGCGGGTGTGCACCCGACAAACGCTGCGCGCCGCGCAGCGTCGGCGAACACGTAGCGGGAAAGCGCATCGGCTGACTCTTCGTAAAGCTGCACGCCGAGCTCCGACAACGTCGTCGTCGATGCGCCGATGTTGTAGAAAAGGTACGGCTTCGTATCGTCTTCGAGCGGCCCCGATGGCGCAGCATTGCCGAAAAGCTCGACGAGCGTGCTGCGGTACTGCTCCGCCGTGAGACGAGGCAACGCTGCAGGCGCAAGGACGAGCGTCTTGCCGTTCGCTTCGTCCCCCGTGTCTCCAACGATGCCCACGCACGCCGTCGTCGAAACGAACGCGGCAAGCAGCGTTGCTACAACGTTACGTAAGCCAATCTGGTCTCGCCTCGAGCCTATGTATCTCTTGGACATTGCCAGCCGAGCTTACCAGTAGCGGCGCGTCTTGGGAAGCATGGTCGTCGCGCTGAGTTTCCCTGACAAACCTTTGACCAGGCAGCAATGCAAGCGCGGTTTTTACCTCGTGCACATCCCTTCCCATTCACGCGGTCGAACGCCGTGGCATTTTCGTATCGAACGTTTCGAGCACGAGCTTGTACACGATGCCTGCTCGGGCCGCCGTCGATGCAGCCTCCTGCCGCTCACACATTTTTGCAGCCAAATCGAGTGCTCCCAGAAGCTCCGTCATCGACGCTCCTCGTTCGCGAGCGATCATCGCGAGCTCCGTTGCCAGCGTCGGCGTTTTCGCGAGATCGTTCAGCGCACGACGCTCGGACAAACCCGTGACGATTTGCGCCACGTCCGCCGGCAGGTTCGTCTTTGCAATGGGTGGTTTGGTCTGACGAACGCCCCAGGTTGCAAGCTCTGCCGGCGCTGCAACGGGTGCTGAAGGCTCCGGCGCGGGACGACCCACGTTCCGGACAAACGGCAGCACGGGGGAGGCGGCGCGGCGAGGTTCAGGGCGCGGCGCGAGACGTTCGAGCAATGCTTCGATGGCTTTGCGCACGCGATACGGCAGATCCGCGGGCAGAGCGCTCATGCGATGACTGACGCGCCGCAGGTAGTCGTTTGCCCCGGGAGAATCGAACCAAACGCGCAGCGCTTCGTCGGCGAGCAGTTCCACGGGCGACTTTTCGAGCGCCGTCACATCGACGTTTCGTTCGACAAACCGCGCTCGAAGAAGCGTCGCCATGTCGGCGAGATGTCCTGCCATTTGCATGCGAGACTCGACGGACAAAGGCTTGTTTGTAGGCCTTGCGTGATACACGCGCCGGTAGTGACGGTCGTACGCGGCTTCGAGCGTGAGCCACGCGTGATCGTCCGAAGCAGCTTCGACAGGCGCTGATGTTGCAATCGGTTTGGTGGGTGCTTCGCCAACGGTCGATGTTTGTCCGTGTTTCTCGATTCCAACTTCGATCGGGTGGGCCTTCTGCCTTGGATCCCCCCCGTTTCTGTATAGATCAGCAGAGAGATCCCTAGGATCGTCGGACGAACTGTCCGCGGGATCGACAGGGGCCTGGGGAGGTTCGGTCGACACGTTTGTCCGCGGGGGGCCCTGGACCATCTGACCGGGGGCTGAACGCCGCCGAGGCGCGGGCCGAAGATCGGTCGCGGGTTGTCCATGCATGAGGAGCGTGATGAGGTCCGGGGCCTGGCCGTCGTCGTTACGACCTGGAAGCGGCAGGCCGAGCGTGGCCTGGGCGAGCGCGAGCTGACGAAAGGTCATCGATTCGACCCGCGCGTGGCCACTCGCTTCGAGCGCTGGAAGAAGGCGACGCACGGTACGAACGGTGCAACCGGCGTGCTGGGCAATGGCAGCTTGGCTCCACCAGACGCGTCCGAAGTGGTCGGAGAGGCGCAGGAGGACTTGCAAGAGGCCGCGAAGCTTCAGCGGTAGGTTCTGCTTCGACCAGATGGCGTCTTCATAGGCGTATTTCCACCCCGGCCGACTTTTGGGCTGTGAACCATCGTTCAGTGAATCACTGATGGATGGCGCATGTTTTGTGATTTCAATTTCGTTCGCCGACGGCGGCGACACTCCACCCACGAAACTCGCGCGAGAACTTCCCGCACGAGTGGCATGATGTGCTAGCATCCTGTCACTCCGTGCGCGTCGACTGCGCCTGGTCCCTCAACCTTTGGCAGTCGGCGCGCTGGTTTTTTGTAGGTCTGCGTGGGTCGCGGGCCTGCCCGCGACGAACGCGCGTTCAGATCAACCATCCATTGGTCCGTGGATCCAGAGAATTTTGCGAGATCCAAGGTCTGAACGTTTGTTTTTCCCTGCGCGCCTTTCCAGAAGGCCGTTTGTGCCAGTTTCCGTTGGATCCAGTCTGGATCTTGGCTTACGCCGGACGCGCGCGTCACTCCTCACCCCTCCCCCGCTTGGCGGCGGAGGAAGAGCGTGTTCATTTGTCGAGGCAGTCAGGCAAACCGTTCAATCTCGTACGAGTTCGCCCATGGCTTCGCGGACAAACGACGCGATGGTAGCCTCGTTCCAGGGCAATTCTGCGTCCGGCGACAAACTTCGAATCGTCGTGTGCACGCCGCCGTGTTCATCGACGAGCGCCACGCGCCCCGCATCGAACGCTTCGCCTCGAACGCGAGCAACCACGATTTCCGCGGGCCACGCCGCATCCAAAAACGTCACGATACACGCGCCGACTTGGTTCTCGTCCCGAATGTTCGTCACGACAACCTGATCGCTCGTCACGACGATCTGCACGAAGTCCTTGTCGGCCACGTAAAACAAAATCGACTTCGGTTGCGCTTTCGATCGAGCGAGGATCGCGAATCGTGGTGCGACGGCGACTGCGAGCGCTTGCAGCAAATCTTCGTTGGTGTGCCAAGTATTTTTACGATCGGCGGGTTGCATCCAGCCGTGCTCTTGCAGCTTGGCCATGATGCGCGGCAGGTTCTCTTCGGTAAACGAAGCGAAAAGGCGCTCGTCCATGCCGACGATTTTCTTGGCGTTCAAGAAGCCAACCATCGCCGCAAATTCGTCGGTCTCGAGCGTGAAGGATGCCATCGCCGTGCGTTCCTCTATCGATTCGTCAGCCAGTTCCAGCCATCGGAAATGGCGTCCTTGGCCGTGTTGTAGCCGCTCGATACGGTGTCTTTGACCGTGTTGTACACGTCCGACGCAGTGTCGATGCCTCCCACGACGCCGTCCATGATGACGTCGCTCGCCGCATCGGTGAACTTCTGCCCGCCGCTGCGATCGGGCACCACATCGCGCCAGTATGAAATGCCCGAGCGCTGACCCGAAAGCGGGCTACCCGTGTCACGCCCTTCCAAACCGAGGTAATCGTAGCCGGGGCCTTGGTCGTGGTAGTTGTAGAGGTAGCCCGCAGCATCGTGCACGGCGCCGTGATACCCAACTGCGGAATCATCGCCGTCGAAGGCCATGTTGCCCGGACCAACCAGACCACCGCTCGGATTGAGCATCGCACCGAATGCCGGGTCCATCCCGAATGCGTCGCCAACGACCTGGCCCGATCGCATTTGAGATGTGCTGCCCATGAAGTCCGGATGCATCCAGTTGAGACCGCCGGAAGGATCGAGACCCTTGGATGCTGCGATGCGTTCCTGCTCGGCCAGCGCCGCTTGAAACTTGCCCCATTCCGATTGGATCTCGTCGAGCGGGCGGCCGCGAGCTTCCGCGAGCTGCTCGAGCGCCTTCGCAACGTCGGGATGATTCGGATCGTGGCGATGCTCCCAAAGCGTGTTCATCGCATCGCGGAGCTGTTCGCTATCGGCGCCCTGCCACGTTTTGCCGAGCAGCGCGCGCATGTACTCGTCGCTGAACAGAGCGGCGATGGCATCGCCTGGCGCGATGGGCCCGATGAGGACCGTGGGAAAACCCATCACGATGACGCCACCGTGTCGCGTCAGATCCCCCATGCGCGCCGCAGGCTCGCCGCCGATCAATACGGTGGGCGCGCCCGTGCGGATCATGTCGAGCGGCCCGGTGCATTGACACATGTCGTTGACCCGAGCGGCAGGCTCGCCGCCGATGACCACCGTGGGGCATCCCGGAGGCAAGATCGGCCCTCCGATGTGCGGTGACGGAGTCACCATCGGACACGTATGGGGATCACCAACGCGCGCGGCCAGTTGTGCCATCGGTCAATCGCTCGATGAGAAGGACAACGGCATCCTACCAAAGGGCGACGCCCACGCATACACGAAACATGGCGCGCACGCGTTCACTACGCGCGTGATCGCGCCCCACGAGACGACTTTGCTTTTGACGTCTTCTTCGACATGGCCGCCCCGCTGACAGGCTTCGTCACGAGCCCATCGAGCAGCCGCCCGTGCGCGAGGTCGGACACCGCTTTTACATTGGCTGCGTCGAGCGTTCCGAACACTCCCAAGGAAATGAGCTCTGCCAGACCTTGATGCATTGCGAAGACGGGAATGACGAATGATTTGGGATCACCTGGACCGAAATATCCCGAGGTTTGAGCAGCCGCGATGTAATCGTGCAATAGGCCCAAACTGCGATCTCGAGCGGCCACGTAGGCCGCATCGTTCGTATCGATGTCGCTCGAGAACATCGCCCGAAAATGCGCCGCGTGATCCAACGCGAAACGTACGTACGCATGGCCTGCTGCGAGAAACTGCGCGCGAGCATCGGGTCCGGCCGCTTGAAGCGCGGCTTCGATGTCATCGGCCAAGCGTCGAGCTCCTTCGACGGCAAGGGATGTGAGCAGCGCTCGTTTGTCCGCGTAATGCCGATAAGGTGCGGCATGAGAAACGCCGACGCGCCGCGCAAGCTCGCGCAACGTGAATCCCATGGGACCCCGTTCGGCAATCAGCTCGAGCGCCCCTTCGCGAAGCACGCGAGGCAAGTCCCCATGATGATAGGGTCGAGACGAAGCGCTGGGCATGGCGCATCGTAGCAGTAGATGGTTCGGGGTTGGGCTGATGACTCGGTTTGTTTTTCGGGGGGTATGGGGGGCAGAGCAGTCGGGGCGTAGCCCCAAAAGACTTATAGAGCCGCCTGCGAGCCCCCCATCGTGACTGGCCTCGCGCAGCGCGCGTCCCACGCGCGCGGAGCGAGCGTTCGAATCAAGACCCGGTTTCAAATAGAAAAAGGGCGCGGCCATGGCCACGCCCTTTTCAGTTTACGCAGTGACGACGCGATCAGTAACGACCGCGACCACCGCCGCCGCCGCCGCCGAAGCCGCCGCGACCACCGCCACCGCCGCCGCCGCCGAAGCCACGGCCACCACCGCCGCCACCGCCGCCGAAGCTGCGGCCGCCGCCACCACCGCCGCCGCCACCGCCGTTGCGGGGACGCTCTTGCGCCTCGTTCACCTTGAGCGAACGACCGTCGAGCTTGGCGCCGTCGAATTGTTCGATGGCCGAAGCAGCTTGCGCGGCATCACCCATCGTCACGAAGGCAAACCCACGAGGTTGCCCGGTTTCGCGATCCGTCGGCATCGCGATCTCGCGAACTTCGCCTGCCGAGGCAAACATGGACTCGAGCGATTCGCGGCTGGTGCTGAAAGAGAGATTGCCCACGTAGAGACGATTACCCATATGTCACGTTGCTTTCACGGCTTCTGCGCACAGTGCGCCCCTCGTGCCTGCCATCCGATGAAGCCGTAGCGGATCGAACGGAGTCGTGCCGTGTGGCTATCCACACGAGCACACAAATGCGTCGTCCAGTCATCCGCGCGAGCCGTCGCCCCCATGCACCGGGGGATGAAAAGCGTCGTGTCGTAGGGCCAGTGACGTTCGTGAGTGCAAACAAGCTAGCGTGGTTGTTTTTGGATTGCAAGAACGATGTTGCACATTTCTGCGATCCGCAGGCGAGCGCTGCCGTCGCAGGCTTTTGCGCCCTGCCTCACATCGCCCGCTTAGGGGCAACGGACGCGCAGTACCGAGCGTCGTTAGCGTATTTCCATCGATCTCGTCCTGCGCTAGCATGGCCCCATGGCGCTCACACGTGCCCTTCCGCCCGATCTTTCACAACGTTTCCCCGTTGGCGAAGCGTTCGTCGAAGGCGCTCTCGTCGCCGCTTCGATGCTCGCCGTCTCGCGTGCACCCGAAACGCTCCGGAAATACCGAGGTGCATGGGCAGCGTTCGAAGCGTGGGGCAAGGAACAAAGCGTGCCATGTTTGCCCGCGACGCCCGCGGTCGTCGTGTCGTATCTGGGACATCTACATGCCGAGGGGCTTTCGCCGGCGTCCTTACGTTTGGCGCTGGCGGCGATCGTGGATCATCACCGCAAAGCGGGATTGCCGAATCCTCGGGATCCCAAGATCAATTTGTTTCTTCGCGGATTGCATCGCACCGTTGGAAAAGCTCCAAAGCATCGAAAAGCGGCGCTGACGCCGGCCGAGCTCCGCAGGATGGTGGAAGCATTGCCAAAAACATTGGCGGGGCTTCGCGATCGAGCGCTCTTCTTATTGGCGTTCTCCACGGCCTTGCGCCGCGTGAACGTCGTCGAATTGCGCATCGAAGATTTCGAGCGGCGCGGCGATGGGCTTTTGGTCCGCGTTCGTCGCAGCAAAACCGACCAGGAAGGTCGCGGACACGTGATCGCCGTGCACCGAGGGACGCAGCTATGTCCCATTGCCGCCGTCGATGCGTGGCTCGACGCAGGGCGCATTCGGTCGGGCTGGCTCTTTCGTAAAATCGACCGGTGGGGGCATATCGGCACCGGGCGCCTCGATCCGGGAACCGTGGCGCGGCTCTTGAAGCGAGCTGCCAAGCGCGCCGGGATCGATCCCGAGCAAATCAAGCGATTGGCGGGTCATTCTTTCCGCAGTGGCCACGTCACCACGGCGGCGAAAGCTGGCGTGGGACTCGCGGAAATCGCAAGCGTCACGAATCACCGAAGGCTCGACCAAGTGCGCGAATACATTCGCGAAACGGATGCCTTCCGCGTCAATACGTTGGCCGGTTTGCTTTGATGGGAGGCCGTTTGCCGTGGCAAAAATTCCCGACCGCAGCGCGTACATTCTCGAATTGTCCGTGCAACCCGGAGGCTCACGCTGGGCCGAAGCGCACGTCTATTCGAAGCTCGAACACATCCGTGCATGGCTCGAACAATTTTGCAAAAATGACAGCATGGCTGCGTATCACGCCATTTGGTACGGCGCGACGCTCGCCATTTGGGTCGTGCAAAAGGGCGAAGTCGTCAAGTTTGTCGAAATAATGTGAATCCGAGCCACTCACGTCACCTGCAAATGCGCGCCATGGGCCTCGTGGGCGTGCTCCTCCTTGTACTTGGGCAAACCCTCACGCTCGTGCATCTGCGCCCCGTGTCCGAATATTGGTACGGCATCGTCTGGACCGGCTTCATCCTCGCGTCGGATGCATTTTTGGCATGGCGCACCGGCGCTTCGCTCATCCTCGACCGAAAGCGGGACTTCGTCGCAATGGTGCTGCTCAGCGCGTCCGCTTGGTGGCTATTCGAGCTTGCGAACGTGCTGTTGCTCGATAGTTGGTCGTATTCGCCGAGCCCCGATGTGCCGCGGTGGGTGCAGGCCGTGCGTTCGACCTACTTCTTCGCGACGCTCGTGCCAGCCACGTTCGAAGCTACGCTGCTTGCTCTCTTCGTAGCAAAAGCAAAACCCGCTGTGATCGCGCAACAGCCGTCGCCACGTCGCCCGCTTGCAGCCCTCGCGATGCTCGCAGGCGCCGCGTTTGCCGGGTTTGCCCTGACGTACCCCATCGTATCGCTGCCGCTCGTGCTCGTTGCCACGGGGCTCATCGTCGATGCGCTGAACTCGTTACGAGGTCGTACGAGTTTGCTTTTGCATCTGCGTGCGCGGGCGTTTGCGCTGCCGCTCGCGATTGCAGTCGGAAACATCGCGGCAGGCGTGATCGGCGAGATGTGGAACCATCCGGCGGCGCCCAAGTGGACGTATCGCGTGCCTTATGCGGATGTCATGCGGCTTTTCGAAATGCCGCTTCCGGGCTACCTCGGTTATGCAGCTCTCGCGCTCGACCTGTTTGCCCTGTACCACCTGGTTCGCCCGAAAAGATCGGCCGAGCGTTTGGTGCCGGCGGACCACCCGCTCGCCGTGGCTGGTCTCGGTTAATTGCATCTATCGCTTGCGCATGGGGCATGTGCCGATCACAAGCGACACCGAAGGAAAGCGCATGGCCTGGATCTACGTGCTACTCGCGAGCGTGTGCGAAATCGCATTGACCCTGTCGTTGAAACTCGCCGACGGGTTCAAAAATCCCAAGGCGACCGTGGCCACGTTCGTCTCGGCGGGTCTCGGATTCTTTTTCTTGGGTCTCGCCGTCAAAACCATTCCGATCGGCACGGCGTATTCCGTGTGGGTCGGCATCGGCATTGCGGGTACGTCGGCGATCGGAATTCTGATGTTCAATGAGTCGGCAAGCCCGGCGCGGCTCGTATGCATCGCCCTCGTCTTGCTCGGCGTCGTCGGACTCAAAGTGCTTCCGAGCGGTGCACAGCCCTGATGCGAGCGCTCACGCCGCACGAGCTTCTGATCAACACGGCGCACATCGCGCTCGATCTTCCTGCATTCACGCTGCGCCCGTTTGCTCCGCGTCGTCTCGTTCGCCATTACCAATTGCGCAAGTTGCGCGAGCTCGTCGCGTTTGCCGCGAAGTTCGTCCCGCTGTATCGCGAAAAATATCGCGCTGCGGGTGTTTGTCCGGACGATTTGCGTTCACTCGAAGACTTGCAGCACTTTCCCACGGTCACGAAAGCCGAGATCCTTGCGGCGTATCCCGAAGGCGCGCTTGCTCCAGGGCTCGACCCTCGAGGGCTCATCGTGTCCAAAAGCTCCGGATCGACCGGCGTGGTGCTCGACGTCGTACATCAAGCGGATCGCCTTGCGATTCAAGGTTTGGCGATGCACCGCTTGCTCGGCTTGTACACGCATTACCTGCCGTGGCATCGATTTGCGTACATCTACACGTCGGAGTACCCGGCGCGATCGCTCTTCGGTACGTATCCGATGACGTTCATCCCGACGCTCGCACCGATGTCGGACATCGTGGCGACGCTGCGTCGGCTGCGTCCTCATTTGCTTGCGTGTTATCCGAGTCATCTGCGTGCGCTCGCGCGTGAGATGGGTCCGCAAGCGTGTCGTGAAGCGGGACTTTTGGCGATTTCGGTGTCGTCCGAGCCGTCGACGCAACGTGAACGAGACGAGCTTGCGAGGGTGTTTGGTTGCGGCGTTTACGACGAATATTCGACGGAGGAACTAACGCGCGTGGCCGCGCAGTGCACCGAGCGGACGTATCACCTGTTCGAAGACGTGGCGTACGTGGAGATCGTCGAGCCCGATTCGGAGAAGCCCGCGGCCGTGGGGTCACGCGGCGAGATTGTCGGGACGTACCTGCACAACTTTGCGATGCCCTTCATCCGGTATCGACAAGGAGACGTTGCGCGGGTGAGCGAGTCCGACTGCGCTTGTGGTCGCACGTTCCGCGCGCTCGTGGATCTTCAAGGGAGAAAGCTCGATCAATTCGTACTTCCGAGCGGTCGAGTGCTCACGAGCGGATGGCTGCTCGATGCGACGTACAGCTTTCTTTTCGACGTTCGTGCGGACATCGCGGCGTTTACGCTCGTTCAAGAAACGACGTCGCGCGTGCGTATCGAAATCATTCCAGGCAAGCGGTTTGTCCAGGCAGACGCATCGGCGATCGAAGCTCGTTTCCGAGCGCTCGTGGGCGAGCCGATCGACGTGGTGGTGGAGCTCATTCCGGAATTGAAGCGATCCGCGGCGGGGAAACACAATCCGATCGTGTCGCTCGTGCAGCGTTCAGGGTGACGCGCTGCCGAGCGCGAACAGGACGAACGACACGAGCGCGAGAAAAGAGATCAAGTGGCGGGTTGCGCGTGAATCCAATCGCATGGGCTCAAGACTCCTTCGGAGGTTTTTCGGGCGCAGTGATTGCCTTCAAGTCCGGGAAAAACCGCAGCGAGCATGAAAGCACGGCCAGCGTACAGCCGACAATGCCGAAGACGAGATCACCTCGATCGAAGACGCCGGGGACGACGTGCCAGCGTTGACCGAGCTCCCATGCAATCAACGCGACGAATGCCGATGCGATCCAAAAATATCGAGCGCGGCTCGGATCGCGCGCCCAGAGCAGCGTCATGAGGGCCGCGAGCGAATAGGACCAGGCGAAGTCGGGAAACCAATCGACGAAACGGGGGTGCAATTGGCCCGCGAAAAACCCGTGTGCAGGGAGCCACGCGAGCGCAATTGGCACGGTCTTTCGGCATGCGACGTACACGAATACGGCCATGACAAACGGTAAGACGACGTGGACGAGCCATCGCAGGATGAGCATCTGCTTGGCTGCGTTCGATCGAATCGTCGGTTCACCTGACGGGATCACGCGTGGAGCGTCCGGGCCGACGGTCACACCAATCGAGCCGGATCGAAGGGGCTGCGAGAGCAGAAACGATGCAGCGAGTGATTGCAACGTCACGACCGGCGGCGATTGGCCTTCGTCTGGAGGCAACAGCGCGCGGAGCTTGCGCAAGTTCCAAAACGGCACGTTCGGGAAATGGTGGTGCTCCCAGTGCAGACCGATGTCGTGCGGCATGATCAGATGTTCGAGCCACACGGGCACGTGGATGCGGTGTGTGTCCTTGGTGCCGAGGTGCTCGGTCCAAATGCGCAGGCGTACGCCCGACCAAAACACCGTGGCGATGCTGATGATCCACAAGAGCGGCATCCACACGACGTGAAGGCGAAAGGCGCACAAAAAGATCGCGATCCAGAAGATGCCGATGCCGGCCGTTTCGATGAACGAAACGGGCCGCGTGAGCGATCCTGCTGCGACGAGATGCGGCAGACCGCCGCCGACGAGATCGCTCGCGAAGTCGCGTGCCGTGCGCAAGGGAGATGCGGGGAGCGACCATTGCTGCAGCGTGCGTTTGTGCGTGATTTCCGGGTCGAGCTCGGTGCCGAGATGTTTGTGGTGCGCGAAGTGATAACGGCGATACCCACCGAGCGTGAGGCCGAGCGGCCATGCAGCAAGCACGTTTCCGAGGATGTCGTTCGCGAGGTGACGACGCGAAACGAGCCTATGGGAAGCGTCGTGAAAGAGCGCGCCGAGCGCTTGCTGTCGTGAGCCCAGCGGCACGATGGCAAGGGCGTACGCGAGCGGATGATCGATCCAGGCGACTGCGGCAAACACCGCGATGATGACGGCCCAGTCGACGATCGCTGCGAAAAGCCAGCGACCCACGCGCGGCTCCGACAATGCACGGAGGGCTGTTTCGTCGACGTGCGGGCGGGGTGGCAAGAGGCGCGCGATGATCGTCGAGGCGCAATGCGGTTGCAAGCGCGGCAGTGCAGGTTGTCGTCGTGATACATGGCTTCTGATGTGGGTGAACAAGACCCGGCTCCCGCACGTGCTTCCGCCATCGGCCTATTCGTCGCGCACGTTCTTCGATCGCGAGATCGACAAAATCTTCGCTCCTGGGTGGCACCTTGTCGCGACAAACCACGAGCTTCGGCGGCACGGGGATTTCGTCACGCGCGATCTTTGGGGCACGCCCGTGATCGTACGTCGTCACGACGAACGCCTCGTGGCGTTCGTGAACGTGTGTGCGCATCGACATGCGCGTCTCGTGCACGAGAAATGCGGATCGGCCGAACGTTTTCGTTGTCGTTACCATGGTTGGGAATACGACGGCGCGGACGGCGAAGTGTGCGTCATACCGGACGCGTCGTCATTTGTTCCGCTTGGGCGTAAGGGCGGGCGTGAAAGGCTGAAATCGCTCCGCGTGGAGATGCTCGGGGGGCTCGTGTTCGTGTCGCTCGAGAACACTGGACCCTCGTTGCGCGAGCACTTGGGTGAGGAGACGTCACGGATGATCGAGCGGTTCTTTCATGCCGATCTGCGGCTCGTTCACGCCGGTGAGGCCGAGCATCCCTGCAATTGGAAGATTCCGATCGAGAACGTTTTGGAGACGTACCATGTACCGTTTGTCCACCAGAACCCGCTGGCGCGGCATCCCGAGTGGTTCGAGGTGTTCAGTGGCAAGCGCTCAGGGGACCGCGAGATCGTGCATCAATTGCGTGAACGATTTACCTCGTACGAGGACTCGCTCGGGGCCGAGTCGAGGTTTTACCGTGCGGCAATGCAGCTCTTGCATCCGGCGGCGACGACGGACTACGTGCACCATCATGCGTTTCCGAACGTCGTCTTCGGGTACACGTCGATCGCGAGGTTCGTCCAAGTGATAGAGCCCATCGATCGAGCGTCGTCGCGAGCGTCGATTCGGCTTTTTTTCGACTTCGGACACGCTGCGCCGACGTTTTTGGTGCGGGCTGTCGAGCCGGCGCTACGCCTCGTGGCTTCGCGGCTCATCGAACTGGTTTTACGTGAAGATGCGGCGGTGTATGTGGACGTTCAGCGCGGCATGGAAGCAAGTCCTCATGCGGGCGTGCTTGGATGTCGCGAAGAGCGGGTGCACGCGTTTCAGGCGTACGTTGCAAGCGCGTGCGCGTGAGGGTTTGGCTGTCCAAACCGCAATGGATTCGCGCGTGGGTGAAGAGTCGATCAGGGGCCTTGCCGCGTGCCTTGTTTGACGGCGTTAGCGAGCAAGAAAATGGACACGGGCAAGAGCGCACTGGCGACGATGGCGAGGAGCGTGGTGAATATCTGGCTCAGGGTGAGCAGCATGTAGCCTCCACCGCCGATGTTGATCGCCAGACTCATGATGCGGCGGATGACGGCGCCGAGTGCACCGAATGCGCCGGCGCCAGCCATGCAGAGGCCGGCCATGACGTTGACGCGGCGAACGTAGACGAGGCCGACGAGGAGAATGCCAAGGGAAAGCAGCGTCAAAAGGCCCATGGCTGCGAAGTCGACGAGCTGAAAGACCAGCATCTCGTTCACGACGCACCTCGCTGCATGTGGGCATTGGCGAGCTTGAACGAGCCGAACATGATGCCGCCGTAGAAAACGATGGCCGTGACGATCCAGATGAGCGTGCCGATGCTGTTGAACAGCATGATGATGCTCAAATCGGCGTCTTTGGGCTGCAGGGCGTCGACGATCGCGTCGAGTCCGAGGCCGATGATTCGGCCGCCACCGGCACCAGCGAACGCCAAGCCTGCGACCTTGTTCAGTGGGCGCACGACGACGAGGCCCAGCACGAGCACGGCGATGGCGATCAAGAAAGCAAAGAGGCTATTGACGCTCCCTAGAAGCGAAAGGAGCTCGCGTTCCCCTGACTGCATGGGTCCTCCGATGCGCACGGCGCGCCTTGTTCGAGCGGCGGCATGCTACACGCATTGCGCGCGGGCCGCGAGAAAGCGACGAGCGATCTGGCGAAGCGCCCGCAGCTGCCCAAGAGCTCGGTCGATGCTATCCTCGAGCGATGCGCCCGCTGCACGATCACCAATGGGTGACGCAACGAATTGCCCTTGGTAGCGCGGTGGTGACGCGTGATCACGTGCAAGCGCTCGTGGCCGATGGAATCACGCATGTTCTCGATTGCCGCTTGGGTGAAGGGGGACAGGCGCTTTACGAAGGCACGACCATTCGATACATGTCGGCTCCTACGGCGGACGACGGCAAACCGAAGGCCGAGGAGTGGTTCCGAAAAGGCATCGCATTCGTGCTTACGGCCCTTTCGATTCCGAAAGCTCGCGTGCTCATTCATTGCATGATGGGCGTCTCGCGAAGCCCATCGATGACGTACGCGGTGTTGCGATCGCTCGGGCATCCACCGGACGACTCCGTGAAATGCATCAAGAGAGCGCGGGCTTTGGCGAGTGTGACGTACAAGGAAGATGCGGACCGGGCCATTACGGCGATCGAGCAAAAACGAACGGCGGCGCTTCGGGGAGTGCCGAGGCGCCGCTGACGTCGTGCTCGCATTGTTGTGGCGCGCCAAACCGGCACACCACGACGCGTCAGGACTTGGCTTTGGCCTTGGCAGCGGATGCCTTGGCGGCGGCTTTCACCGTCTTTTCCAATTCCTTGCGCAGTTTGGTCAAGTCACGCGGCGGGAGCTTGCGAAGCAGCTCGACGACCTGGTCACGATCATCGTCGCCGGGGAACGTGAGCAGATAAAGCGGGGGAACGTCGAGGCCCTTGGCGAGCCGAGTAATCGTTTGGGTGGTGATGGCGGCGAGGCCGTGCTCGACGCTCGAGAGGTGGCCTTTCGACAGCTCGCTGGCGTCGGCGAGGTCGGCGAGGGACATGTTTCGTTCGGCGCGCAATTCGCGGAGTCGCGTGCCGACCTTGGTGGCATAGGGATCGGGTTCGAGTCTTCGAGGCATGAAGGCCGGATATCATCGAGCAAAACGGAACACAACACTTTTTGCGCGCTGGTCGAAACGCGCTTGGCCCCGAAACACGCCCATGGTTATCCCGAGGCGTGGCGTGCCGAGGGAGGGTGGTGCGGGATGATGCGGTGCGTGCAATTCGTGTATCGATGGAGCGCGTATGCGTCAATGTCGAGGCGGGGGAAGAAAGCCGGAGGGATGAGCGTGTGGAAACGGACCGCGTCCACGACGTTTGTGCATTTTCTCCGAAAATTCGCGAAACTTGGTGGCTTGTGCTGGATCGAGCGATTCGATGATTTTTTCGTCGACGCGTTTGCGCACGGCTTCCATTTCGTCTCGACACGGTTTCAATGCTTTTTCGTGTTCTTCCTCGGCATCTTGTAAAATCGTTTTGATTTTGGTGACTTGGTCGGGGGACAAGTCGAGTTGCCTGCGCATGGCCTGGATTCGCAATCGGGAGCGCACTTCGCGTGGGGGCCCATCGAAGGGCGAACCGAATTCCTTGAACATGTAGGCTCGCGTGCCGCCGGCGCCCGCGACGGCACCGAGCACGAATACTCCGACAAACGCTGCAGCCGCCCAGAAGTTCGATTTCATTCGTCCACCTCGATCGCAGCGACACCTTCGAGAATGGCGGCATCGAAGCTCGACTCCGCCTGGCTCGAAAGCCAAAGGCAAAACGCTGCGGCCGCGGCAGCGCCCACCAATGCGAAACGCGAAAACCGATTGACGCCCGAGTGCCAGCCGGAATCGAATCGCGGGCGCACGCCGCTCCCCTGCCCCACCGATTGCATCACGGCATCGACGAAATCGGCCGTCGGCGCGATTATTGCCGTTTCACGCTGCGCACGAGCGAGAACGTTTTCCGCGGAAGCGTTTTCAATGGCCGCCATGACGGCATCCGAAAAATCGTTCGTCGGACGCAAGTCAGTCGTATCGCGCGAAAGCGTTTCGAGCAGGGCGAGCGGATCTTTTTCACGCGCGGCCATGGTTCACCTCAGGCTGTTCCGTTTTCATGCGTAGTGCGGCGCGTGCGCGCACGAGGCGTTGTTCGATGGCACCCTCGGTGGCGCCGAGCGCTTCGGCGGCATCTTTGGCTGAAAGACCTTCGACGGCGACGAGGACGAGAGCTGCACGATCGAGCGGCTGGAGGGTTTTGAGGAGCGCGTCGAGCTCTCTGAGTGCGACGCGAGCTTCGGCATGCACGAGGCCATCGAAGCGGGGTTCGTGCGTGTCGTCCGACTGTTTTTCGCGCCGCTTGCGCAAAAGGTCGACGCTGGCATTGGCCACGATCCGGTAGAGCCACGTTTCGACCTTGGAGCGACCGTCGTATTGACCGGCAAGCAAAGCTCGGAATGCGCTCGCGTACGCATCTTGCAGCACGTCTTCGGCGTCGGCGAGGTTGCCGACGAGACGAGCTGCAAGACGGTACAGTGGAGCGCGCGTGTGGTCGACGATGGGCCTGAAAGCGGCCACGTCACCACTCGCCACGCGCGCTGCCACGAGTCTCAGGTCGACGTTCATGAACGCGTCGCGGGGTTACTCGGTTGCGCCTTGGTGATGGCCGGGGCCATGGCCGTGTCGGCCATGCTTGCCCTTGCCGCGGTGGTGACCCATGCGCGGGCCTTCTTCGAGTCGCTTGGCGAGCTCGGCGCGCTGTTCGGCATCGAGGACCGGGACGACGGCTTGAAGCATCTTGACGAACCTTCCGGCCATCGGATGCTTGTCGTCGCGCTCGGGGAGCACGGCGTTTGCGTCGAACTTGTCACCTTTGAAGGCCTCGAGCGCTGCGTCCATGCGAGCTCGGTGCGCTTCGAACTTTTCGGCCTTGTCAGCGGCGTCCATTTCGGGCTTCGGCGGCATCGCGGCCTTGATGGCTTGGCGCTGGTCGTCTCGAAGCTCGATACCATGAAGCAAGAACATCATGGGGCCGCCCTTGCCGCCCTTGCCGCGGTGGGCGCGATGTTCGCCGTCCTTTTTCTCGTCGCCATGCTTTTTGCCGTGCATGGCGTGCTTTTGCATGCGGTCTTTGACGAGCGTCACGAGCTGCGTGCGCTGTGCGGGTGTGAGCGTCGCGTGCAGCGTTTCGACGGCCTTGACGACGGCTGCTCTGCGTTCGGCGTGAGCTTTGTCGACGTCGGGCATCTGAGCTTTGAGGGCCGTTTCGTCGATTTTGCCTGCGCGCACTTGGTCTGCGAGCGTCTTGTGGACGGCTTTCATTTGGTCGCGCTGTCCGCCGTGGACGTTGTCGATGGCGGCTTCGATGGTTTTGCGTTGTTCGGCCGAGAGGTCGATTTCCTTGAGGGCTGCGGCGAGCAGTGGATGGCCATGCATGCCGCGGCGTCCTTGTTGTTCGTCGGCGGCGGCAGCGGCTTCCGTGGTCGAAGCGACATTTTCGTCGGGTTCCATGACCGGGTTGGCCGAGGCGCAACCGAATGCGGCAAGCGAGGCGGCGACAAGGACGGGAGCGAAGAACTTCAAGGTTTTGTCGAGCATGGTTTGGATTCTCCTGTGCCTCGCACGATTGTCACGAGACTCGACGGTCTAGACGCCGGGTCCTAGGAGGTCCCTACGGAGATGGCAACATTTCTTTGGGAGTGCGGCAAGGGGTGGATTTTTGGTGGGCGCATCCGAGCGTCGCTGCAAGCATGCTGCGATGCTACGAAGCTCGTATGCGCCAGCCTTCGCGAGCGCATGGTGGACCAGCGTCACAGCGCCGCTGCAGCGCTTTGTCGCAGCAAGCCAAAGACGAAGCCGGGACACTACGAAGCAACGACGCGGCGCTGGTTCGGCGGTCGTTCATGGCTCTCTGCGAAACGTCGTCATGACGACGCTGCGCTGCGGGGAAGCAGCGAAGGAACGAAACATCGCAAAGGTGCAGCTACGCTGCGTAGGAGGTTGAAGGTGGCGCCACGTCGCCACATAGAAACGAGCGTGCAGCTCAACGTCGCGACGGCGAAGTGCAGAAGCGTAGGAGCGCCGCTGGAGGCTTGCAACGGAGCAGGCTAGCAAAGAAGCTGGGTGCACGAGCGACAGCGGATATGCGCCGCAAGCTAGCTACGAAGCCTCGGAGCTACGCATATGAGTGGCAGAGGCGCCGCGCAGGAGAGTAGCTAGCGTATGAGCTTTTATCGCAGCGTAGTGCCTAGCGCATGGAGCTATTGCGCCATATCGCTACAGCGCACGTAGCTTGCTGGCTGACGGTGCAGCGGCGTATGTCGTTTGCAAACCAGGAGCGCATTGTCGCTGCGGCGTAAGGGTGCCGCTGCGTCGATTCGTAACGGCGCAGCAAGCCAGCCACCACACGACGAAGCAGCGTACATAGGCTGCAACGCATCGAAGAAGCGACGATCATCGCATGCAAGCGCGTAGGGAAGGTGCGCCACGGTGCTGCAGCGGATATACGTCACTACGCTAAAGCGGAGCAACGCAACGTGTTTGGTGCGCCTCGACGAAATGTCGCAGTGAGCGTGGTGCGCAGCTAGCCAAAAACGTAGCTGGTTTGCTCGCCAACAGATATGTTTCGACGTGGCGCATGGTAGTATCTTGCCAGCAGCGAACAGGCGTGCTAGCGAGCCCGGCATGAGAAGGATCGCCATCGTCAACCAAAAAGGTGGGGCAGGCAAAACGACCACCGCCGTACACCTCGCCGTGTCCCTCGCAAAATTGCGCAAACGCGTCCTGCTCATCGACCTCGATGGCCAAGGCAACGCCACCACCTACCTCGGACTGCAAAAAGGCGGCGACGCCCTGCTCGAATTGCTCCTCGGTAAACGCTCCTTCGAAGACGCCGTGAAGCCCACCGCTTTCGGCGTCGATGTCCTCGCCGGCGGCCCGCAACTCGAAGGCCTCGACGTCGTCCTCTACATGGCCAAAGGTTCCACCGGCCCGCTGCTCCTCAAAAAGCAGCTCGACGCAGCCAAAAGCCGCTGGGACTTCGCCCTCATCGATTGCCCTCCCAACTTGGGCACGGCCACAGCTTCGGCGCTCGTCGCGGCCGCCGAAGTGCTCATTCCGGTCCAAGCCGAAGCCATGGCCGCCGAAGGCCTCGCACGGCTCTGTGAAAACATCGAAGAAGTGCGCGGCGTCAATACCGCGTTGCGCGTCGTCGGCGTCTTGCCGTGCATGACGACCGCTCGAGATAGTCTGTCCCTGGAAGTGGAAGCTGCCTTGCGAGAAAACTTCGGCGACCTCGTGTTCTCACAATCCATCAAACGCGCCACGAAAATCGCCCAATCCTATACGGCGCGAAAACCCATGCATGCGTTCGATCCGAAAAACCCCATTCTGAAAGCGTACGACAGCGTCGCGCGAGAGCTCGTCAAGAGAGGAGTGGCAGCGGCATGAGCAAGAATCGTCAGCAGCTAAAAACGGGCCTTCGAGCAATCCTTGGTGGGGGCATCCGAGAAGAACCCAGCGCACCCGAAATCGAAGAAACCGTGCATCGAGCCGAACCGCTCATCCCAAAAACCGCGCCCGACAAAACACTCGTCGTGGTGGTGCAACCCCAAGCGCCCGTCGATGTATCACACGAAGAGCCGCTCGAGGAAGCGCCCGCCGCCGCAGGGGCGGAGGAGCCTGCGCGAAAACCACGAAAGAAGCCCGCTCCGCCGCCTCCGCCCGAACCAAAACCGAAAATGACCGCCGCCGCACGCGTCGGGACACTCGACAACCCCTACGTGCGAAAACGCGACAATTTGCCCACGCGAAAGGTGGGCATCGTGCTTCCCGTAGCGCTCGCCGAACGAATGCAGATTCATTGCGTAAAAGCTCGCACGCGCCCCAACGAATTCGTCGCACGCGCCATCGAAGCGCTCCTCGACGAATTGCAGGCATGACGCGCCCCCCAAAACATTCTCGCACCGATCACTCGTCGAACGTCGCCGCGCGCTGCAATACGGCGCGTTGGGGGCGCCGCGTGTGGACGTAAATGTTCGCGCTCGGCACTCGCATTCGATTAAAAATGCGCAGCGTCCACGCGAAGATCGCGGTCATGCTGACGGTGAGCGTCACCAATCGGAGCGAGTCCACGATGGGAAATGCCGAACATTCGATGAGCAGGCAATTCGACAAGGCCACACCGGAAAGCGTAATGCTGGCAAACGTGCCACGCCGATAAAGCGCTGAAACAATGCCGAGGTGGATGCCAAAAACGGCCGCAATGATGACGAAACCAGAGATCCCTCCAAACAAGAGCCCTTCGGTAATCGGCGTGCACGGCAGGTCCGTGAGCATTCCCAGCGACTCGTAGGCGCGCTCACATACGACCTTGTCCGTCGCGTATTTGTCGGGCATGATGATGCCCGGCGTCGCTTTGATGACGGTCGTGCTGAACGAGTCCCAAAGGTCATAACGACCTCCGAGCGCATCGAGGTGATCGATGCTGGTCGAATCGATCCATAAATACGTGAGCCTGTCGGAGAAGTTTTGCGATGCCGCCGCAATGTCTACCGAGCGGCCGGAAATGACCCGCAAGTGCTCGACGGCATTGCCCGAGGGGCCTTCCTGTCGCCAAAGATAACTGCCGACGATCAAAACGCCGCCGAGGAAAGCGAGCCCTGCCGTGACGAACCCCGTGCGTACGATGGAAATGCGCGTCGAATCGAGCCATGCGCTGGCAATGGAGAGAATCAAGGCGCCGAGCATCATCCGGCGCGACTGCGCAATGAAGAGCAGAGCAATGGTCGTGACCCAAATGGCGCTCATTGCGAGAGCTCGGGTCGTTTGCGCTTTTTCGCCGATGGCTTCTTTGAGCGTCGTTCGGCCCATTGCGGCGGAAAAGCCGAAGAGCAAGGGAAAGTAGAGCAATTCGAGCCGAATTCCTCCGCTCTCCATCTGGACCGTGTCGCCATAATGGCTCCAGAGGCCCGCATTGAAGCCGGATATCGTCGAAACGGCAGCGGACATTCCAATGGCAACGGCCCCGATTTCCGGGCGACCCGCCGTCGCGACGTACTCGATGGCTTTCGCCGGACGCTGGAACACGACCGCCGACAATCTGCCCACGAGAATGGCGATGCCCATGAAAGCGACGAGCGCAAGGAGCGCCATCGCCACCGAATCCGCCGAAGCTGGGAGCGGAAACGTAAAACCCTGTTCGAGCGCCCCCAATGCATTGGGGCAGTAGGCAGCAATGAAAACGATTGCCACCGTCAACAGAGGAACATGTTCGCGATGATATACGTGCCGCAGCATTCCGGCCAAGGGTGCCGCGAGCAGCAGCACGAACAAAAAAGCCATCGACGACGTGCCATCGGCGCCCCATGCCATGAGCGTGAAGATGCCCGTGAACATGGCCCAGAGGATCACGCACACCTCGATCGTCGAAGCGGCCTTCTCTTGGCTGTCTCGGTCTTCGGCATGAGCTGAGATTGCATGGCGGAAGCCTCCGTCGTTGTCAAGTTGATCCCGCGGCGCGTCTTGAAGTACTGTTTTCGATGCAGAGCGGCATAGGCAACACGGGAGACGATCATGCTATCGAACACGGGTCGAGGATTTTTCAATCGAGCGAGTTTTGTGGGAATGTTGGGAGCGACAGCCATTGTTGTAGGCTGCACGGGTTCGCCCAATCCCAGCGCAGCGACGGGCGGACAAGGCGGCGCCGGAGGGTCGGGTGCAGGCGGCGGGGGCGGCAGCGGAGGGTCGCCCATTGCGCAAATCGAGTGGACCGAATTCAAGGAAAGTGCCGATACGAAAAAAGTGTATGTCAGCAGCTCCGGCGGTGACGACAACAATGACGGGTCGGCGCCCGAAAAAGCCGTCAAGACACTGGCCAAAGGCATCTCGCTGTTGCGTGACGGAATGCCGGACTGGATGCTCTTGAAACGCGGCGACGTGTGGCTCGAATCGCTCGGCGAATGGAAACTTTCGGGGCGAAGCGCGACCGAACCGATGGTGGTGATGGCCTACGGCGAAGATCTCATGCGGCCGACGCTCAAAACAGGAGCCCTCGGAGCGCTCGAGGCATTCGCTGGGCCCCTTCGGCACCTTGCATTCGTGGGAATTCACTTTTACGCTCATACGCGCGACCCCGAGTCCTCGGACTTCATGGGTGCAAATGGAGCCACCGGCATTCAATGGCTCGCGCCGACGGAAGATCTTCTCTTCGAAGACGTGATGGTACAGTACTATTCTGCATCGAACATCACGATTCAAGGCAACATGGCGAACGTGAGGTTACGGCGATCGGTGATCGTGGATGCATACAGCACCAACAGTGACGCGCGGGGCGTGTACGTGGAGGGGGTCCAAGGGCTGCTCATCGAGGAAAACGTTTTCGATCACAATGGATGGAATTCGCATCCGAACCTTGCTGGCATGGGGGCGGGCCCGAAGATCGACAGTCACAACGTGTACGTTCAAGTTTCGTGTGACGACGTGACGATTCGCGGCAATTTTGCGACGCGGGCGGCAAGTCACGGGGTCGAGGCGCGAGCGGGGGGCATCGTCGAGGGCAATCTGGTGCTCGAAAATCCCGTGGGTTTGTCGTTTGGGCTCGTGACGGACACGTGGGATCCGAAGCCGGGCGGTGTGGTGGGGCGCGTCGCGGGCAACGTGGTGCGCGATGCGGGAGATGTGGATGTGAACAACACGCGCGGCATTGGGCTCGCGCTGGGGAACATTCAATCGGCGACGGTGGAAGACAACATCCTTGCCCACGATCAATCGATGGGGACATCGAGCATTGCGATCGACGTGCGTCGGAAGACGAATCCGCTCGTGGCCGACGAGAAAGTCCAGAACTTGACCATTCAGAACAACATCATTTACGACTGGCGCGGTGGAATTCGGTTTGGCACGAGCGCGCTCGCGGGCGTATCCATCCAGAACAACGACGTGCAATCACCGATTCGAGCGACGGCGCTGGTGAATTATTTCGGAATGGCGTTTTCGCCGGAGACGACGTACGGAGGTAATCGCTGGTTTTCCGCGGCGAATCCGAACGAATGGTTCACGATTGGGGCGAATTCGCAATCGTTCGAAAATTGGATCACGACGAGCGGCGAGCAAGGAGCGACGAGCACGCCGGTGATGTACATGGATGCGCAGCGGCGTCTAGGCAACTACCACGAAACGCTGGGCAAGGACGCGAGTTTCGAGGCGTACATGGCGGAGGTGCGGAAGCAGTCGCAGATGAATTGGCGCGTCGAATACATGGCCAAGGCGCCGATGGCGTACATGCGCGAGGGGTTTGGCAAAAAATAGCGGCGGGAAGACGCGCCCGTCATGGGACTTGAGTTCCATGGAAGTTGTTATGGTCCGACAAACGGCCTCCGGGTGAGCCCTTGGCAGGCCGTTTGAAAGGCGGGGAGACATCCGTTCAGCAGCTCGGGAACATTTTCGAAGGAGAGTGAAGTTTGTCGGGTGACCTCGGTAAAACGATGCGTTACCCGTGACAAACTTTTTTGTTGACGAACGGAAGGGATGATGATAATTTGCTGGAAATGCAGTGATGAGGAGGTGCAACAAGGGTACGGTCTTCGGCATGAACCATGTTCATGGCGGAATTGGGTATCGCTGAGGTGCGGTCAAACGGTTCGCAAAAGTTCGCAAGGTAACAAATCGTTGGGTTGTTGTGCGTCGAGGAAGGCGCTGGCCCACTGATGTGGCAGTGCGATCTTTTGGGGCCCGTTTGTTTGCACCAAACGTAATTACTCCCGAGGGTTTCTCCTCGCCCGGGGTAAGAGGTGTTCGGCGCTTGGGCAAGCAGCCGCATCGTTGGTGCAACAAGCGGTCCCCGCTCTCTTACGCTCGCCGCGCACGAGCGGCGAAGTGCTGCTCACGCCTTTGAATTGCGCGGTTTCGGGCATGGGTGACAAATGAGTTGCCTTCTGGCGCTCGACGCAGGATAAGCGATCTTCGTACCCTTCCGAAAGGTCGTGTCGTGATGAGCGCCAAGGCGAGCGTGTGGTATCGATCGAGCACGTTTTGGATTTTCGTGGGGCTCTTCCTCGGCGTCGTTCTCGGCGGCTTTTTTCCGCAAGACGATTACCCTACGGCATACGAATTTTTCCGCTTTTTGTCCAAAGCGTTCATTTCGCTCATCAAGGGACTCATCGTACCGCTTTTGATCTCGACGATCATCGTGGGCATCGCGCAAACGGGCGATTTGCGTTCGGTAGGGCGTTTGGGCGGGAAATCGCTGCTCTACTTCGAGGTCGTCACGACGCTGGCGCTGATCATCGGCCTCGGAATTGCCAATTGGTGGAAACCGGGCGAACACCTGCCGATCGACTTGAGCTCGTCGGGACCGACGCTCGCCAAACCTCAATCGGGATGGGACACGGCGCTTCATCTTTTCCCATCGAACTTGATCAAGCACGCGGCAGAAGGCGACATTTTGCCCGTCGTCGTGTTCGCGTCGATGTTTGGCATCAGTCTGACGCGCATCGGTGAAAAGGGAAAACTCATTCTCGACTTTTTCAAAGGCACGTCGGAGGTGATGTTCAAATACACCGACATGGTAATGAAGCTGACGCCGATTGGTGTGTTTGGGGCCATGGCATACAATGTGAGCCACATGGCGGCGGAGCACACCGTCAATGGTGTGGTGGTTCGAGGGTGGCCGGCGGTGCTTTACTTGATGAAGCAATATGCGCTGCTCGTGGGGAGCTTGTATTTTGCGCTCGTGGCGCTCTTTTGCTTGGTGTTCGTGCCCATCATGCTGATTGCAGGCGTCAAGGTGGTGGCGTTTTTGCGCGCGGTGCGCGAGCCTGCGCTGACGGCATTTTCGACGGCATCGAGCGAGGCTGCGCTGCCGCGGTTGCTCGAGGAAATGGTGCTCTTCGGGGTGCCTCGGCGCATTGCGAGCTTCGTGATTCCCACGGGATATTCGTTCAACTTGGATGGGTCGACGCTGTATCTGGTGCTGGCGTCGCTCACGATTGCGCAAGCGGCCAAAATCGAATTGTCGCTATCGCAGCAGATCACCATGCTTTTGGCCTTCATGCTGAGCTCGAAGGGGGTCGCGGGCGTGCCGCGCGCGTCGCTCGTGATCATTGCGGGTACGTGCGCGAGTTTCGGGCTGCCAGGTGAAGCAGGGATTGCAATGCTGCTCGCGGTCGACGAGCTGATGGACATGGCGCGGACGATGATCAACGTGATAGGCAATGCGCTCGCGTCCGTGGTCATTGCGAAGTGGGAGGGCGTTTTCGGAACGGCGCCCGAAGATGCGGTTGGTCTCGAGGAACCTCCGCCCGCGCCGGAAGAGGACCCGTCGGCGCGAGTTTCCGTACTTTAGAAATCTGAAACACAACGGCTTGCGAAAAATTTTCGCGTTGGAAACATTTGGGGCTTGAACTGGTTCGGGGCGTGCAAGTAATCTCGTAGGTGACAGAGATCGGTCCTCCCTACTGCATGCCGAACCGCACACGAGTCCTGAAACGTCTACTTTCCCGCTTCATGCTGGCAGCCCTGCTGCTGGTGGTCCCTTTTTTCGCCTGGGCGCGGCTGTCGCTTTTTGCGTTTCCTGGCGACGTTGGGTCGACTTCGACCGACGTCACGACGCAGGTTCAGGGGTTGACGGAGGAGGCGGAGTGGGAGAGTGCGCGTGAGGTTGCTCGTCCGGCGCCGCGGACTCGGTTGCGAGACGGCCGCCGTCTGTGCGTGCCATCGAACGCCGATGAACGCCGAGCGGCGGAGATCCGACATTCGCGCTTCAAGCTCGTGGTGGATGTGCGGCGTGTCAAGCCTAAACGGCAGCACGATCCGCCCTATTTGCGACCTCGTGTGGTGCGTCTTCTGAGTTGATATGCGGGCGTCGGCTGGGCGACGAGCGCAGCGCGGCGCAGCGAGTACCGCTGAAGTATCGCAACCGTAAGCAACGCGGCCGATTCGTTCAAGGAGAGCGTCGCCGCACCTGAGCGCAATGATTTGCGCATCAACAAGGAAGACCCATGCAGAAGCTCGTCGATGGATTGCACATATTCCAGTCGGAAGTTTTCCCCACTCACCAAGAGCTTTTCAACGCATTGTCGAAGGGGCAGAAGCCGGAGACGTTGTTCATCACGTGTTCGGATAGTCGAATCCTGCCCAACATGATTACGCAAACGAAGCCGGGGGATTTGTTCATATTGCGGAACGCGGGAAACCTGATTCCGTCGTATGGTCCGCTGAGCAGCCATAGTGGTGAAGCAGCGGCGATCGAGTTTGCCGTGGTGGCACTCGGGGTTTCGCACATCGTCGTTTGTGGGCACACGTTGTGCGGTGCGATCAAGGGGTTGCTGGATCCCCCGAGCCTCGAGAACATGCCGGCGGTCAAGGCATGGTTGGCGCACGCCGAAGGGACGAGGCGGGTGGTGCAAGAGAACTATCGGCACCTCGAAGGGCAGGCGCTGCTCACGGCGGCAATTGAAGAGAACGTGCTGACGCAGCTCGAAAACCTGCGCACGCATCCCACCGTGCGCTCGCGCCTTGCGCGCAATGAGCTGTCCCTTTATGGGTGGGTATACAAGATGGAAACGGGTCAAGTGTTTCAATACGACCACGCGACAGGCCAGTTTGCTGCCGTGATCACGAGTCAGCCAGCCGTTACCGACGTTGCAGGGGCTCGCCCGAACGTGTTCTGACGCTTCGCGCGTGTGGGCCGCCCTGAGAGAGGCGCGATTTCTCGGCGCCCGCGGTGCCCCCCAAACTCGCCCTCGTACGTGTAGGCCCGCGCCCCGAGAGAGGCGCGATTTCTCGGCGCCCGCGGTGCCCCCCAAACTCGCCCGCTGCGCGGGCTCGAACAGTGGAACCCCCCGCGAACGCCGAGAAATCGCACCTCTCTCCGGGCTACGCTGGTCACAGCGTTTAGGCGAGTGGAGAGGCCATACGCCGCGTATCGAACCGGAACCTTCCATCCATTCGAATCCATTGCCATTCGCATCGCATTCTGCGAAAGTGACACCTCGACCGCCCGCGCGAGGTGAATGCATGCACGTCCTTACCTTGGAATCGAAAAACAGCCGCGTACGAATCCATCACGCCGTGGGGGCGCTGGTGATGGCTGTGTCGGTAATGGCCATGACTGCAACGGGGTGTGGTGATACGGGCGTGGCGGCGGATGCATCGTGCTCCGATAAAATCCAAAATGGCAGCGAGACGGGCGTCGATTGCGGCGGGACCTGCGCGGCATGTGGCGACGGCGCGGGATGCACCGATGGCACGCACTGCATGAGCGGCGTGTGCAATGATGGCACCTGTCAAGCGCCGACGTGCAGCGATGGCGTGCAAAATGGCAGCGAAACGAGCGTCGATTGCGGTGGAAGTTGCGCCGTCGCCGAATCGTGCAATGGGAAAGACGACGATTGTAATGGAATCGTCGACGATGGAATCGCGTCAATGACGTGTGGTGTGGGGACCTGTCAGCAGACCGTGCCGGGGTGCACGGCGGGGCAGCCTTCGAGCTGCGAGCCCGATCCGGCAGGCGTCGAAACGTGCGACGGGCTCTTGGACGAGGATTGCGATGGCGTCGTCGACAACGGCTGCTCGTGCCAGAACGGCGATACGCAGACGTGCTACACGGGATCGCCGACGACGATGGACGTGGGCGCATGCAAGGCGGGAACGCAGACGTGCGATGCCGGGACGTGGGGCTCGTGCGACGGCGAGGTCACTCCGCTGGCGGAGACGTGCGACGGGCTGGACAACGATTGCAATGGCGCGGCCGACGACGGCATTGCATCGGTGACGTGCGGGGTAGGCGCGTGCCAAGTGACGGTTGCCGGCTGCGTCAATGGCGAGCCGTCGACATGCACGCCGGGCGAGCCAACTGCGGAGACGTGCGACGGGCTGGACAACGATTGCAATGGCGCGGCCGACGACGGCATTGCATCGGAGACGTGCGGGGTAGGCGCGTGCCAAGTGACGGTTGCCGGCTGCGTCAATGGAGAGCCGTCGACGTGCACGCCGGGCGAGCCAACTGCGGAGACGTGCGACGGGCTGGACAACGATTGCAATGGCGCGGCCGACGACGGCAATCCTGGGGGCGGCGCAGCATGTAATACAGGTATGCTCGGCGCATGTGCCGGCGGGACGACGGCATGCAGCGGTGGAAGCATCGTGTGCAATCAGAACACGATGCCAAACGTGGAAGTGTGCGACGGATTGGTCGACGAAAGCTGCGACGGGCAAGTCGACGAAGGTTGCCTTTGCACGAACGGGACGATGCAATCTTGTTACGATGGTCCCGCGGGCACGGAAGGCGTTGGTCCGTGCACGACGGGCTTGCAGGCGTGCGCGAGCGGCATGTGGGGCGCGTGCGTGGGCCAAGTGCAGCCGGCAGCCGAAACGTGCGACGGCATCGACAACGATTGCGATGGCTCGATCGACGAAAACAATCCTGGTGGGGGGCAAGCGTGCAGCACGGGTTTACCCGGCATTTGTGCGGCCGGCACGATGACGTGCGCATCCGGCGCGCTCACGTGCGTGCAAAACATGCAAGCCGCGCCAAGCGAAGATTGCGGCACGCCGGCCGACGACGATTGCGATGGTCAGGTCAACGAAAATTGCGGCGTTTGCACGCCCTTTTCGACGCGAAGCTGTTACTCGGGCCCCGCAGGTACAATCGGCGTCGGCGTTTGCAAAAGCGGAACCGAGACGTGTAACGCTGCCGGGAGCGCGTGGGGACCCTGCACCGGACAGACCACTCCATCCACGGAATCGTGCAAAAACAACCTCGATGACGATTGCGATGCCCAAACCAACGAAGGCTGTTCGGCGCTCACGTGCCAAAACTTCTACGTCGAGGACTTCAACGACGGAACGGCTACCGATCTAACGGGCGGCGTCTACCAAGTCGATTGGTGCAATTCCTATGTCGCATCGGCAGCCAATACGCCGCTGTGTATGCTTCCAGGACAAACGACGCGCACCAATGCGAGCGGCGGAACCAATACATTCGTGGGCTTTTGGGTGCACAAAGCGACGGCGAGCTGTTCGGCCGTGCGATTGTCGTACGATTGGTATCAATTCGCCAATGCCGGAGCGGTCGTCGAATACAAGCAAACGAACGACAGTTTTTCCTCGTATTCGTCCTGCTCCAGCAGCTCCGGTTGGACCACGGCCGTACCGTCCTCTTCCATGTCGACATTGCAAACGTGCAGCTCGACCACGAACATCAACATTCCATTCGGCAGCTCGCCGGCGGTTTACATCAAGTTCAAGAGCACGAACAGCCAAAACAACGCGATGTGGTGGGACAACATCAAGCTGACGCTCGTCGGCTGCGATTGTTGACAGGCTGTCCCCCCCCCCCCCCCCCCCCCCCCCCCCCCCCCCCCCCCCCCCCCCCCGCCCCCCCCCCCCCCCCCCCGCCCCCCCCCCCCCCCCCCCCCCCCCCCCCCCCCCCCCCCCCCCCCCCCCCCCCCCCCCCCCCGCCCCCCCGCCCCCCCCCGCCCCCCCCCCCCCCCCCCCCCCCCCCCCCCCCCCCCCCCCCCCCCCCCCCCCCCGGCCCCCCCCCCCCCCCCCCCCCCCCCCCCCCCCCCCCCCCCCGCCCCCCCCCCCCCCCCCCCCCCCCCCCCCCCCCCCGCCCCCCCCCCCCCCCCCGCGCCCCCCCCCCCCCCCGCCCCCCCCCCCCCCCCCCCCCCCCCCCCCCCCCCCCCCCCCCCCCCCCCCCCCCCCCCCCCCCCCCCCCCCCCCCCCCCCCCCCCCCCCCCCCCCCCCCCCCCCCCCCCCCCCCCCCCCCCCCCACCCCCCCCCCCCCCCCCCCCCGGGCCCCCCGCCCCCCCCCCCCCCCCCCCCCCCGCCCCCCCCCCCCCCCCCCCCCCCCCCCCCGCCCCCCCCCCCCCCCCCCCCCCCCCCCCCCCCCCCCCCCCCCCCCCCCCCCCCCCCCCCCCCCCCCCCCCCCCCCCCCCCCCCCCCCCGCCCCCCCCCCCCCCCCCCCCCCCCCCCCCCCCCCCCCCCCCCCCCCCCCCCCGCGCCCCCCCCCCCCCCCCCCCCCCCCCCCCCCCCCCCCCCCCCCCCCCCCCCCCCCCCCCCCCCCCCCCCCCCCCCCCCCCCCCCCCCCCCCCCCCCCCCCCCCCGCCCCCCCCCCCCCCCCCCCCCCCCCCCCCCCCCCCCCCCCCCCCCCCCCCCCCCCCCCCCCCCCCCCCCCCCCCCCCCCCCCCCCCCCCCCCCCCCCCCCCCCCCCCCCGCCCCCGCCCCCCCCCCCCCCCCCCCCCCCCCCCCCCCCCCCCCCCCCCCCCCCGATGGAGTGATCTCTACGAACGACCAACGTCAACGAAGGTCGTACGTAAACCGTGCAGCATCGACGGTTTGCTGCCGCGATGCCGTTACCTCGACGTACCACCTGCCAGCCATGGGCAACGCAAAGCCCGTCGCGACGTAGGTGCCGCTTTCTGAATCTTCGATGGCCGTCGCACGCGGCGCATCGTGCGCCATTGCCGGCATGATCGCCAATACATGCACTGCGGCCCCAACGAAAGGCGCTTCCGTCGACGCTTCACGGATCGAAATCCGCAAATCATTCTCGCCCTGCGTCAAGGGCTTTTCCGAATCGACTTGGAAATGCAAAAGCCCCGCGTCGCCTACCGTATCTCGATAGGGATCGACATCCCCGTCCGCACTGCCACATCCAACGAGAGCGAAAGTCACGACGGGTACGACGAACAAGCTCGATGCAACGTGTTTCATGAATTCAGTTCTCCCACGAGGTCGATCGGCGCAAACCAATCGAAATGGCCACGTACGCAGGTTCGTTCTTACCGAGCTCGTGGACCGGTACGTCCAGCTCGAGCGAACCCAAAAGCGTAAATCGAGACGGCAGGTCATATCCCACAAAAGCGAGCGCTGCCGTGCGATGGCGATCGGCGTCGGGCATCGTCACGCCCCCGATGGATGGCGCCCCCTCGCGCTCGTGGATGACTCCCAATGACAGCGACAAACCCATGTCGAAAACGGGGCCGGCCGCCGCCAATAGACGTAATCGTGGAGCAAGGTCGAAGGATGGCGACGCGGACAAATCATTCGCTGCGGAACGCAACCCGACCGAGGCTGCGACAATCGCGTTCGCCTCGCCCCCGAAAGAATGCTCGAGGAAAATGCCGGGACGAAATTCGGTCACACCCAAGCCCGTGGCATCGGCTGCGAGGACATTCGTGGCTTCCGAGGCTGAACGGCCGGTTGGAAATGCAAGAGCGGCTGTGAGCGCTATCGCTGGCCAAGAGCTCGCCGTGGACAATGGCACGATGTCAAAACGCCCAGAAAATGAAAAATCGCCGATTCCGCCCCCCATTTCCGTGTCGGCACCGATGCGCCGCATGTTCAAGACAAACGGCACGGTGATTCCGAGTTGCAATCTCGATACCGGAGCAACCATTGCAGTGAGGTCGGCGCGAGCATCCGCATCGAATACGTTCGAGGGAATCGTGAAAAACCCGCCGCTGGCGTCGTACGACCCGAAACGATCCGCAACGCGAGTGGACAACATGATGGCCGCTCGCTCGCCAAGACCAAGGCGTTGCCCAAGTCCGTGCCCACTACCACAGCATGCCGTCGCATACGCGGCTATGGGGCGGGCGAGCAGTACGAAAGCAAAGCTCAGCAAACCAAGAGGTACGCGCATCGGAACGCGACGGTTATGATGCCGCGGTCGTGGTTCGTCGATGAGTCATGTTGTCGCAGATCCGTGCCTGCGACGATCGGTCGCACCTCGAAGTGCCGTCCGGCTGCTAGCCTCCGCGGCAAATGACGGCAACGCACATGAACGCGCCGCTCGAGCTCACGCGGCACCCAGGGGATCCCGACGAGGATGGCGATCTGCACCTCGTTCAACGCGGCCTCACGGCCCTGCGATTCGTGGTGGGCGCGCTGCTACTCGTGACGCTTCCGTTGAGCGAGCGAGTGCTTGGATTTCCTGTCGAGTACGGGATCGCCATTCCGGCGATGGCGGTGGTCGTCGTGAGCAACTTCGTCCTCGCGACGCGCGCCAAAACCGGACGCATGCCGCCGCGTACGCTCGCCGCAAGCCTCGCGCTCGACTTGCTCGGCGTCTTCGCCGTGCTAGCTGCGTCCGGCGGAGCGGCCAATCCCTGGAGCGCGCTTTTCCTCGTGCACATCGCGCTTGCTGCAGCCATTCTCCCGCGCGGACCCACCATCGCGCTCTCGGCGCTTGCTGCAACCTTGTTTCTCGCACTGTTTGCCGTCCCCTCGGGTGCGTGCTGCCCAAACCATCCCACGCATGATGCATTTTCGACACATCTTTATGGGATGTGGTTCGCCTTTGCCCTCTCCGCGGGCATCATCGCCATGTTCGTCACGCGCGTACGCAGCGCGCTCGAAGCTCGCGGCCGCGAGATTGCCAGGTTGCGCCGAGAAGCCGAAGACAACATGCGATTTCGTGCACTTGCAACGCTGGCCGCGGGAACGGCGCACGAGCTCAACACGCCGCTCGGAACCATCGCCGTGCTCGCGTACGAACTTGCAGATCAAGAACAACCAGAGTTTGTCAAGAAACACGCCGAAGCCATCGGCACGCAGGTCGAGCGATGTCGTGAGGTCATCACGAGACTTCACGCAGGAGCCGCGAAGCGAGCGCCCGCTGAACCGACGGAAATCAAAAACAAATTACTCGAAGCTATCGATGCATGGCGCGCAGCACACCCCGATGCATCCGTGCATGCGAAAACGAGCGGCATGGAAACATTGCGCGTCTCGCTCGGGGCGGCCGATATCGAAGCAGCCGTGGGCGCATTGCTCGACAATGCATGGTTTGCGAGTCGCGCCGTCGATGCGACGGAGCCCGTCACGGTGGAGCTCGGTCGCGACGACAAGGGACCCTTCATTGCCGTGGAAGATGCGGGGATTGGCATTCCGAACGAATTGCGCCAGCGGCTCGGCGAGCCATTCGTGACGACGAAGGAACCTGGCGAAGGTATGGGCCTGGGCCTCTGGCTCGTGCGTCGAACCGTGGAAGAAGCAGGGGGAAAACTCGAAATCGTGCCTGGCGCGAAACGAGGCACTCGAGTCGTCATGCGTCTCCCGGAGCAAACCTCATGAGCAGCGATGGCGGAGCCCCCACGTTGCTCGTCGTCGACGATGACGAAGCATTTCGCGCTGCCATTGGCGGAGCGCTCGAACGCCGAGGTTTTGCGGTGTCTCTCGCTGCGGGAATGGCGCCGGCCCTCGAGCTTGCGCGAGACAAGGTATTCGAATATGCGCTCGTCGATGTACGCATGCCTGGCGGAAATGGCATCGAGCTCGTGCGGGCATTACGAGCCGTCGACGAAGGCACGCGTATCGTGGTCCTCACGGGATACGGCACGATTGCCAATGCCGTCGAAGCGATGCGCGCGGGTGCCGTCGATTACCTCACGAAACCCGTCAATGCCGCCGTATGCGCACAAGCATTGCTAGGCGTCACCAAGAGCGACGCATCCGAAGACGTGCCTTCGCTCGACCGCGTCGAGTGGGAATATTTGAATAGGGTGCTCGCAGATTGCGGCGGAAACATTTCCGAAGCCGCACGAAGGCTCAAAATGCACAGGCGCTCGCTGCAGCGCAAAATGGGCAAGCTGCCTCCTTTGCGGTGAGTTCGAGCCGCGTGCATCAAAGCGCTACAAATCCTTCGAAATGCATTCCCCTTCGCCCCGGAAATGCCCCAACGTACGCGAAAGCGCCGTCACGAAGGCACCCAGGTCATTGATGTTCGCCGCTGCCCCCGTGCCATAAGCACCGCTGCCCGGATCGATGTCGAGCAGCTTCTTCTGCGTCAGCTCATCGAGCGTCACCTCGCCGTCCATGTCCGCATCCGCCGACGCAATCGCGTCGAAGCGCAATGAAGCGTCCGGCGATTGCAAATCATCATAAAAGAAATGGTCGCCGTGAATCGTGAGCTCCACGTCGTCCGTGCCCCCATTCGTCACGAGCACCCCTTCGATTTCGCGCCCGTCCTTGTCCCCCTTGCATTGCGCATACTTCGTGGGCACGTCGAATCCCCAACGAAACGTCTTCTTTTCTGCGCCCTTTTCCGCCGATCCCTCGACATATACGGCATACCCCTTCTCCGTCATCATCGTCAGGTCCGCTGCCGTCGCGCCATCTCCCGCAGCCGTGCCCATGCTGGCCGGCCGTATCGAATAAGAAACGTCGGTCCACGCTTTGGCCGCAAGGTTGTCGAATGATATGACCGGCTTGACCCCCGGCGCGTGGTGATCGAACAGTTTCGTCGTGTCCGCCCAAGCTCCAGACAAACCCGTCGAATCCGTGACGCGAACATCGCCAATCACGACCAAAAACTTCGTGAACTTGACCGTCCAGCCATCCACGAAATCCGAAGCGGGGATTTCTTTTTCAATATAGTCTTCGCCCCACGTCGAAAACGATACCGAACCCGTTCCAGCAGGCTCCTCCGATCCGCAGCCGAAGAGCAATGCCGTCGCAAGCAAAAGCGCATTTTTTCCGAAGCTCATGTTCCTTTTCCTTCTCCTGGTATCCTGCCGAATTTCATGGTGTCGAATACTGAAATCGAAACGCCGGCGCCTTCTTGACGCCTCGTTCGATTGCGCGAAACGCCGCCGAATCCCGCGCGAGCAATACCGGCGTTCCATCCACGCTCTCCGGCACCGCATCCAGCTCCACTTGATCCAGCCAAACGCTCAATGCCAAATGAACCGTCATCGTCCCATCCGCCTGCACGTCCGGCTCACCCTCGATTGCACACCCTTCCACGCGCGGCTCGTCCGCCGCGTCCAGCACGTCCGCGATATCGAACTCGGCACGAAATACCCGCACCATCGTGTCCTTTTTGCCTTCGCCTTCCAGCACCACCACGTGCCCACCCAGCACTTCGGCAGCATCCCCTACCGGTTTGTCCGCGAACATGAAACGCGCCGAACGATAAATCCCCGAAACCCCTTCGCCCGGCGGCAACGACGCCTCGCCAAGCGCCAAATCGACCGAGGCTGGCGTCAGCATCTGCCCCATGGCATCTCCAGGCACATAATGACCAGGATGCGCATGCGCCGAGCGAATGCCAAAGAAACCGTCATCATGACGCGGCTTCCATTCCGCGAACGCAGGCGCGCCATTCCAATAATAAAGAGGCCCGATCGACAATGCAGCACGCGTCAGCACCAACGACCAGCCGTATGCATTGACGATGGGCGCATCGATGGCATCGTCCGCCACGATGCGCGTGTTCAAAACGACGCGCTTCTCCGCGGTCGCCGACGTACAGGACACGCTCGACAAAGCGCCGACCATCGCCGACGTCACGAGCAGCATGGGCCCGGCGAGCATTGCGAAACCGAGGCGCTGAAAACGTGAATGCATATCGTGTTTCCTCTCGAATCAGGATCCAAGGTAAAGAGAAAGGGTCGCCATCAGCGTAAAAGGTGCGCCCACGGTCACGACCTGCCGAGGCACCAGCGACGGAGCAGCTCCACGCACGAAGCTCGATGCATACGTGAATTGGCCGTCGTACCATTGCGCATCGAGCAGGTTTTCCATGTCGACTTTGATGCCCACTTCGCGCAGACGCAGCCCAACCGACACGTCCGCAAGAAAAATATCCCTGCCAAACTCGCCATAAGGAAGCGGCCTTCTGCCGAGATACGACAATCCCGTGCCAATGTGCCCGACTAGGTCCCGCCCCAGGATGCGCGCGAGCTTCGGCGTCAACGCAATATCAGCGTGCGCGACGAACAGCGGCGTATACGGAACGAGCGCGCCTTCTTGATGATTCGTATCGCTCGCGGAAAACGTCGCGTGCGTGTACGTCACGCTGCCGCTCTCGACGATCCACGGCTTTGGACGCATTGTAAAATCCACCGAAAAGCCCGTGCGCATCGTCGCCGGTGCACGCTCATTGCGAGCCGTCGTTTCCTCGAAAACGAGGTCATCCGATAGGCGCGTGTGGAACACCGCAATGCTTGCATTTGCGCGATCACCGTCCGCGTATCGAAGCCCTCCCTCGAATGACCGCACCGTCGTGAATGGCGCCCGCTCGCCGTCGCCCAAACTCCTCGCTTGTGGCGAGCGGAAACCATCCCCGTAACTTGCAAGCGCGTGCAGGTGCTCATGCAGCGCGACGTCCACCGTTGCTTTGCCGCCCACGTGCGTCCCCATGGCCGCTCGCGCCGCGCCGCTGCCTTCTCGCTCGAGGTCCGTCACTCCATAATAAAGCCCATCCACACGCACGCCGCCGCGTACGACCACGCGCCGAATGGGCCGCAAGCTCGCGTCGATCCAGGCCGCCGCATCGACAGCGCGGATGTTCGCGTCGACCAATGTGCCCGTGACATGGTCGTCGACGACCGAAAGGCGTTTCTGCGATTGATCGATGAAATCCGAGCGCGCGAACGTGCCCACCTCCACCGAATCCTCCGGCGAGAAAATACGAATCTTGCGGCGATGATACCCGGAAAAACCCACAGTAAATGCTTCATTCATTTGCTGCTGCGAATCGCCATTCACGGAATCCACGAGGAACCCCGTGTAGTTCGTTCGCAATCGCAAGCTCCGCCCAATGAAAAAAGGTGTGAGCGCCGACCGAGCTGCGCCGTCATCCGATTCGTGCTCGAGCCCCACGACCACTTGCGCGCGCGTCGAATCGCCACCTTGACGCGGATCGTACGTGCCGAATCGATCGACGAGCCCGTTTTCCACGTCGTCGCGAAGCAGCACGCCTGCCGAGGAAAATCGCGCGGCATATGCCGAGGCCATGAAGCGCACCGAAACGTTATTTCCTACGGGAAACACCCATTGCGCCACAGCCGAAGCCCGACGCGCCGCACGTGAAGGCCCAAAACCATCCGTGCTTTGCGCTTCCACGGCTGCAAAGGTTTCCTCGGACGCGTTTTGGGGACGATACGCCACGAACATCCGCCGCTCGCCATACGTACCAAGCCCGAACGACGTCGTGAAACCCGATTGCGCGAGACCCAAATCGAATTCGATGGTCCCGGCGACCGCAAAGTCGCCCTGACGCGGATCGAATGGCCCCGGAGTCGCGCGAACTCGCCGAACCACTTCGGGCATGATGAAATGCAGGTCGGCGTATCCTTGCCCGTGAACGTTCGATACTTCGTTCACGGGCGCGCCGGCCACGCGCAATTCGATGTCTTGCCCGTGTCCCGCGTCGAAACCGCGCAAAAATATTTGATGCGCCTTGCCTTGACCGCCATGCTGCGTAATGAATACGCCCGGTAAAACTTTTAACAAGTCGCTCGCCGTACGATGAGGCGCGGCCCCGAGCACGTCACGTTTCTTCACGACCGAGGATGCATTACGCGGCGGCGTTTCGCCCGCGACCGTCACGGAAATCGCTGGCGGAGGGGGAGGGGTTGGCGTTGCAGAACGATCTGGCTGTGGCAATGGTTGCGGCGACGGCAATGGTGGAGATGCCGGTGGCTGCGCCACGAACCGAGCGACCACGCGAATTTTGGCTTTGACCGGCGAGCCATTGCGTGTTGCCGGCGCAAAGGTCCAGCCCGTGACCGCTCGCATCGCCGCAGCGTCGAACTCTGGCGAAACGCTCGCCTCCACTTCGACGGCCACGACGCGCCCATCCGGCGCGACCGTTGCCACGAGCGGCACGATGACGTCATGCGCTTCGGCCTGGCCGTTTGGCCACGCGGGACTCGGCTGCGTCAACGGGACCGGTGGCACGACGCCATCGTGCGCAGCGGCCGGTACGGCGGCGCAGATCATCGCGACGAGCAAGAACAAGGTTGACCGCATGATTCGACGCAGGTCCCGCATGTAGCACGAACACGCGGCATCGTGCTACGCATTTCGGCGCGCGACGAGGACGCACACCCGAGTGATGGGCATTTCGTTCCTCATGACGCGCAAAAACCCTATGTCAACGCTCGTCCACACGCGTTTTCCGCATGGGAACGCCATATCGACGCCCAACATCGTCCCCCATCGAATCTCCGCGCCTTCTCGCCCGCCGCGATCGCCTGCATCACTCGGGAGACGCCTTCTCGGCCCCCGAGATCACGTTTCCCATGTGGAACGACTGCCCAACGGCCGCCGTGATCACCTTTCCCAGTCGGAAGACGCCTTCCCGCCCGCCGTGATCACCTTTCCCATCGGGAAAACGCCCCAACGGCAGCCAATATCACGTTTCCCATGCGGGACGACGGCCCAACGGTAGCCGATATCACGATTCCCATGCGGGAGACGCCTTCGCGGCGGCTGATATGTGAATTCCCTTGCGTGTTGATGCGTCCAGGAATGTCCTTGACGCCTTGTTGGCGCTCGACGGCTTGAATACCTTTGCAGCGGGTGGGGCTGCGACGGCCGTGTGGTCGTTCCAATGAGGCCCTATTCCCATTCGGCCTTTTTGAATTTCAAGCCTTGGTGTCCCATGACGGGAATCACTGCGCAGAGCAGCAGGCCGCCGCGTCTACGTTCCGCGATGCTTTTGTACGGTTCGAGGAACGGATTCACGTAATCGGAATCGTTGTCGAACATGACGTACGGTTCCCAAATGCCGCCGTGCACTTCGTTCAAATGCCAATGACCGCCGGTCACGTGCCTGGCGACTTCGCCCGTATACGCCACGATTGCGGCGAACAAATTGGGAATTTCGAGTATGCGGCTCCGCGGTCGTATGCGTTTCTTCAGCGCTTCTTCCACCACATCGAGGCTTTCGCGCGTATTGTCGAGCGCTTCGCGGGGCAATTTCAATTGCTTTGCCAATTCGTCGACCAATTCCGGCACCGCTTCGATGAAATGCGGCCCCTGCGGGAGCAATCCTTCCAAGACGTGTTGCGAAAAGGGGCGTTTCGCAGACTCTGCAAGACAGTCTTCGAGAGCTCTTTTGGATTCGTACAGGATGCTGCGTCCGTGGTTATGAAACAGCAAGAGCTCGCCACGCTCCGACACGAAAGCGTCCCCAAGGGTGCTGCAATGTTCGGGATCCAACGTCCATTGACCTTCCGCGAGGAGTGCCTTGGCTTCAGATTTGGTGACAGACCATGCTTTGGCCCATCCTTTGGCATTCGATGGGCGTCGCAGGCGGGGATCGTTCTCCATGGAATTCTCTAGGGGTTGGGGGTGGTGGAACCAGGGACGCCCGGATCGCCCACCAGGCCATCGTCCAGGATGGGCGCGTCAAATAGCACGGGTACGCGTGGAGGGGGTTGACTTTTGAGGCGAAACGGTAGACCAGGGAGGACAAACCCCTGCGACTGCACGTTGATCACCAGGACTTGCAGGCAGTTGAGACACACTGGAGCTACGCCGTGCTTGATGGCTAGCTTCAATGGAGCCGCTCCCTTTCGAGAGCGGAATGTGCTCAATTCCACGGCGGCCCTCTCGGACAAGCTGCTTCAATGGAGCCGCTCCCTTTCGAGAGCGGAATGAAGGCGAAGGGGAGGGGTAGAGGAATGGGGCGTCGCGCTGGAATGTTCGGACTATTTGCGAATACCCGCTTTGAGCTCATCCCGTAGCATTCGGTGGAGCTGCAGAGTGCTCCCGCAAAAGTGACGCATTTTGGGGGTTAGCATCGTATCATCGAGAGACGACTCCAGGTCGTTGATGAGTGGGTCGATAACTGCAAGGCCAGCGTCGAATTCACCATTTGACTGGCAACATCGTGCGTATGTCATGCTCATCGAGTGTCGTCGCTCTTCATTCGAAAACCCGCGCTGCACCAGCTCTTCCCAGATCTCACGGCAAACCTCGTGGGGTTGATCGGATTTGCAGGCGGAATCGAGGATCGACTCGGTGATGCGCCGCTTCGTTTCCTCGTCATCATCTGCACATTCGACAAATTCTGCTTCGATTTGGCGATATTCGCGAACGGCTTGCTCGAAGGTCAGCTCGCCATTGCATTCGCGAAATTGGACTGCATTCACCCGTTGTGTCAATGCGATTTCCCGAGGCGTCAGCTTTCGGTCCATGGGCATGAGAAGCTGGCGGATCCCGGCCTCTAGCTCGTCGCGTATTTTGCGGGCCATCGTGAGATCATGTTCCCAATAGGCGCGTAATTCAGGCGTGAGCGCAGCATGTTCGAGCCACGCTTCGGACTCCGCAATGAGTGGTTCCAGCACTGCGATACCAGCGTCGAACTCGCCATTCCATTGGCAACACCGCGCGTAGATACCGGTGAAGATGCGCTTCTGTTCACGATCGGAAAACCCTCGTTCGACCAATTCCTCCCATATGCCGCGGCAAACCTCGTGGGGCTGCTCGTCATCGTGCGCTGCACCGAGAATCTGCGCTGTGATGCGCCGCTGGATATCTCGCACATCGTCTTCGTCATTGCCCGCCCGAGCGACGAATTCCGTTTCGACGCGGCGATATTCGCGAGCTGCTTGCTCGAAGGTCAATTCCATGAGACGCAGCGTGACTTGGCTCATCTCGTGAGTGAAGGCGACTTCTTCCGCGTACGATTTCAGGCTCATGATCGTGCTCCTATTGCAGCCCCCAGCGTTGGTCCCAATATTCGCAGGATCCATTCCCGACTGCGGTAGGCCATTGTTGAGTATCCCGACAGACCTTGACGCAATTATCGCATCTCGAGGACTTCCAATGGTTCCCCCCGAATGGGTTGCCAATGGTCGTCGCCATGCATGCTGTATAATGCGCCAAACACTTGTTCCACCACTTGCTCTTTTTGGCTAGTTCCGCCACATCCTTCGCTGCTCGATCTACTACTTCCACGCTCACCGCAAACACAATCGTGTATGCGCCAGCTTCGAGCACCAATTCGCTGACGACGATTGCGACGCCGACGGCGGCGACCGCGGGCGAGCCCATGAGCGACCGATTTGCTGCGCTTGCCTGTTCGCGTTTATTTTTCAATATTTGCACGCCCTCGCGCAGGGGCTGCTCGGCAATGGGCATGGCGCGCAGAGCATTCCGCATACAGGCGCCAAGGTCGTAGGCCGAGTTGGGGATATCGTCAATCGTCACATCCTCTTTGTCGCCGTCTTCATCCACGAGCACCTTCGAATCGAATGTGTGATACCCCGGCTCCAGTTGGGATCCATATTCGGCTACGCAATCGGCGGCTCGCACGACCGTGATATCCGGAAGCTCGGGGCGGCCGTCCCATGGTGTCTTCTGCTTGGCGTAAACCGGTCCAAGACGACTCGTGCAGCCGACCAGCGTAAGTCCAATCGTACCAGCCCCCAAAAAACCCCTCGCTAGCATCGTACGCATACGTTTGGTCATTGTCATCCTCCGGGTCTTTCATCGTCTGTTCGTCATCGTGGTGGCGCTCGAGCCCGCAGTCTTCTAGTCACTCGCGTGGTTTCTACAAAGTCGCTTACCGCGGTAAGTTCGATGCATCTTCGTTCGCTTCAATGGAGCCGCTCCCTTTCGAGAGCGGAATGTGGAGGCACGTTCGAGTTCATCGGCCGTGACGAAAAGCTTCAATGGAGCCGCTCCCTTTCGAGAGCGGAATGAAACTCGTCGTCCGGCTCCTCGATGGTCAACGAGGCTTCAATGGAGCCGCTCCCTTTCGAGAGCGGAATGGGCGCACGAGATTCAAAGCGCTTTTTGGGGCACCGAAATGCTTCAATGGAGCCGCTCCCTTTCGAGAGCGGAATGCGCCCAACAACGCGCAAATTGCGCTGGAGTACCACACGCTTCAATGGAGCCGCTCCCTTTCGAGAGCGGAATGGGCGTCGAGTGAGCAGTCGTGCCAGCCGTGTGCGGCGCTTCAATGGAGCCGCTCCCTTTCGAGAGCGGAATGCTCTCCGCCGTAGGGGTCCACGATCTCCGGGACGTTGGGCTTCAATGGAGCCGCTCCCTTTCGAGAGCGGAATGCCTACCGACGCAGCTCGACCCCTCGCGCGTCTTGGGCGCTTCAATGGAGCCGCTCCCTTTCGAGAGCGGAATGAAGAAAGGGGAAGGGTTGACAGGGTAGAAAGGGGACTGCTTCAATGGAGCCGCTCCCTTTCGAGAGCGGAATGGGGGCCGCGATTCGGAGGCATTCATTGGCCTACGCGCTTCAATGGAGCCGCTCCCTTTCGAGAGCGGAATGGTGCGGCGATCACTTCGAGACGACGTGCGAGAGCGGGCTTCAATGGAGCCGCTCCCTTTCGAGAGCGGAATGGCAAGCGTGGCAAATTGGTATCCGGTGGAGCCCACCGGCTTCAATGGAGCCGCTCCCTTTCGAGAGCGGAATGTGCCGGCCTGCGCGTCGGAATCGATCTGCGTACAGGGCTTCAATGGAGCCGCTCCCTTTCGAGAGCGGAATGTTTAAACGCCCAGATGGTTGTCTTGTAGAACTTCGGATGCTTCAATGGAGCCGCTCCCTTTCGAGAGCGGAATGTCGCAATGTTCCCCCGGCTGAGGCTCGGCAAGCCCGCGCTTCAATGGAGCCGCTCCCTTTCGAGAGCGGAATGGGGAAGCATACCTGCCCCCGCCGTTGGGTATCGATTGGCTTCAATGGAGCCGCTCCCTTTCGAGAGCGGAATGTGGCGGCGGCGCGCGCGCACGAACACGCAAGCCATCTTGCTTCAATGGAGCCGCTCCCTTTCGAGAGCGGAATGGAGCTGTGGCAGAAGTATTCGTCAACGATCGACGATGGCTTCAATGGAGCCGCTCCCTTTCGAGAGCGGAATGGTCTTGGCGTCATCTTCGCCGAAAGCGCAGGCGATCCGCTTCAATGGAGCCGCTCCCTTTCGAGAGCGGAATGAGGCAAGCGAACGACGAGGGCAAGCCGAACTTGTCGGCTTCAATGGAGCCGCTCCCTTTCGAGAGCGGAATGGCAAAGACGGCCCGAAGGACGTCCACACGATCCTCGCTTCAATGGAGCCGCTCCCTTTCGAGAGCGGAATGGTGCGATGTTGGCGGCGATTCGATTGACCAAATGGCCGAGCTTCAATGGAGCCGCTCCCTTTCGAGAGCGGAATGCGCGACGCGGAGCGGCTGAGCGTCGATGGCACCGGCGGCTTCAATGGAGCCGCTCCCTTTCGAGAGCGGAATGCGGCGAGCTGAGGTTGACCGCTTCAATGGAGCCGCTCCCTTTCGAGAGCGGAATGGGCGCGCATGGTTATCTCTCCGATGTTTGGTATGGTTGCTTCAATGGAGCCGCTCCCTTTCGAGAGCGGAATGACTTTCCTTGCGATGAAGCCATGAATATCTTGGCGGAGCTTCAATGGAGCCGCTCCCTTTCGAGAGCGGAATGCGCCCGTATACGGGAGCCTGATAACGGGCCGAACCGCGCTTCAATGGAGCCGCTCCCTTTCGAGAGCGGAATGCCTTTCCGCGCGCGTCGCGCTTCGCGTCTACGACGTCGCTTCAATGGAGCCGCTCCCTTTCGAGAGCGGAATGAGACGAGGGAGGCGTACGACAGCCCGTGGGACTGGATGCTTCAATGGAGCCGCTCCCTTTCGAGAGCGGAATGGTGGGCAACGGGTTTGCGGCGTGCGCGTTTGCCCCGCGCTTCAATGGAGCCGCTCCCTTTCGAGAGCGGAATGCGACAAAATGGTAAACGCGAATACCTGCCGCCCGAGCGCTTCAATGGAGCCGCTCCCTTTCGAGAGCGGAATGCCAAACGGATGCGCAAGAGAAAGAAGGTCGACGGACTGCTTCAATGGAGCCGCTCCCTTTCGAGAGCGGAATGTGCACAAGGCACGCGCGAACTCATTGCAAAGAATGCTTCAATGGAGCCGCTCCCTTTCGAGAGCGGAATGAAGCACCTCCTACCGCCCCAACCGCGAGGCAATAAACGGCTTCAATGGAGCCGCTCCCTTTCGAGAGCGGAATGGTGTGTGCAGAATTTGGAGTAGACCCTGGACCGATCGGCTTCAATGGAGCCGCTCCCTTTCGAGAGCGGAATGGACGCTCCCGAGAAAAGTAAGGAACGTCCACGACTCGGCTTCAATGGAGCCGCTCCCTTTCGAGAGCGGAATGGAGTACGAGCGCTTTCGGCGAAATCTTTCTGCTGAGCTTCAATGGAGCCGCTCCCTTTCGAGAGCGGAATGTCCGTCCGGCGAAGTGTTTGCCGCTGACGCGCGCAGCATCAGCTTCAATGGAGCCGCTCCCTTTCGAGAGCGGAATGACGGAGGTTGGCGCTGCGACGGTCACACCTACCGCCGAGCTTCAATGGAGCCGCTCCCTTTCGAGAGCGGAATGCGTATGGACATTCGCGATACAACCTGCGAGTCACGGCTTCAATGGAGCCGCTCCCTTTCGAGAGCGGAATGTGGAGCGTTTTGGATTGTCGAGCGGAATCGCCACGGGGCTTCAATGGAGCCGCTCCCTTTCGAGAGCGGAATGATGAGGGTCAGAAAAACGAGCACAAGCGGCACGTCCGCGCTTCAATGGAGCCGCTCCCTTTCGAGAGCGGAATGCTCGGGAAGTTGCTCATGCAGGTGCGCAGCGAATTGCGGCTTCAATGGAGCCGCTCCCTTTCGAGAGCGGAATGAGGTCCGCCGGCCCCCCGGCCGCCCGGGGCCCCCGGGGGGCCCCTGGGGCGGCCAGCGCCCCCCCGGGCGCGGCGCGGAGACGGGGGTTGGTCGGCCGAACCCCCGACCCCTGCCGCCTACCCCAAATTCCCTTTTATGTCACCGGAGAGGCCCCCCGCGAGCCCCCCCCCGGCCAAACGCGCCACGGAACCTCTCCAAAACCGCCCTGTCACCACACCCACCCGTCTCCCCCCCCCCCCATCCCCCCCACCCCCCCCCTTCCACACTTTTTCCTCAACTCCCCTCACACACCTCACTCCACCCCCGCTTTCCGCACCAAAACCCCGTCGCAACTCCCCGCTCTTGCCCCCTCCCACACGGGTTTCGCCATAGCAACGCCCAACATCGTCCCCACATCGACCCCCCACGCCTCCTCGCCCGCCGCGATCGCCTGCACCACTCGGGAAACACCTTCTCGGCCCCCAAGATCACCTTTCCCATGTGGAACGACTGCCCAACGCCCGCCGTGATCACCTTTCCCAGTCGGAAGTCGCCTTCCCGCCCGCCGTGATCACCTTTCCCATCGGGAAACCGCCCCAACGGCAGCCAATATCACGTTTCCCATGCGGGACGACTGCCCAACAGTAGCCGATATCACGTTTCCCATGCGGGAGACGCCTTCGCGGCGGCTGATATGTGAACGCCCTTGCGTGTTGATGCGCCCCAGAATGTCCTTGACGCCTTGTTGAGTCTGGAATATGTGGCTTTCCTACACAGGAGGCCGCACATGACAACCTTGGGCGAGCAGCTTCAGAATCGAATACGCGTGAGTGAAAAGGTCATTGCATCGGCACGGACGCATGGCCCCAAGATTGCCGCGATTCTTGCGGATTACGCGGTTACCATCGAGGGACCGGGCACGCCGGCGACGGCGGAGGCTTTCAAAGCCGTGATCTATGCTGCTGCCAATGGCCTCGAACATGCCACGAAGGGCATGCGCGAAACCGAACACACTGTGGCGGCAGAAAAGGCGGACGACGTACCCGTGCGGCAAAAGCGCGAAGAGGCTTGTTCGGAGGTTGGTGGTTTGCTCGTTCGATTGCGATCGGCGGTCGAGGATCACCTTGGAGCCGAAGGAGTGCGGACGTATGGCCTCGCGAGTGAAGGGACGCGCGTGCCGCGCAAGGTATTGGAATACGCGCAGAACGTGGTGCAACTATTGGAAAAAGCACCCGTGAAGATAGCGTCTCCATTTGGCGGCTCATTCGATTCAGCGGTGGCGGCGGCGACGCTCTCTGCAAAGGCGGCCATTCTCGCGGGATTCATTGTGGACGACGATCGGGAGGCTCGCGAGCTGGAGGATGCGTACGCATTGCGTGACCGAGCGGTCGCTGCATGGAGCGATGCGTATCAGGGCGCGGCGGCGATGCTCGAAGGGCTGTATCGGCGCGCTGGGTGGAAGGAGCTTGCGGAGAAGGTGCGGCCGACGCTGCGCAAAGTGCGCGGGGAGGAAGTGGGTGACGATATCGAAGGAGCGCCGCCGGAAGGGGGATGATTTGGGAAGCCCACGGGGCGTGATTGAAGCCAAGAGCTTCTGATCTCGACGTCGCCATGCTGCGACGGAGAGCGGGCCGGGCCGTGAGGCGCGCGTTGGCGAGCCGTACCTCCGACAATTTCGCGAAATGTTACGAGGGCAAAGGTATCTCAGGTTTTGAGCGCTTCGAGCTTGGCGCGCAGCTCTCCGAGTTTGTCGACTTCTTGGCGATAATATCTGGCCGCCTGCTTCGTGGTGGCGGGGTCGGCGGCCAATCGTTCGAGCTCTGCAATGAGCGGGTCGAGCACGCCGAGACCAATATCGACCTCCGCCATGCTTGCGGCAACAGTCCGCGTAAAACCACGTCATATTGCATTTTCGTTCTATCCGGAGAAAGCCCAAGTGAAGCAATTCTCCCCAGAGTTGTAGGCAAGTCTCGAAGGGTGCATTCTTGTCGTGCGCCGAGCACAGAATCCTTTCCACAATGTGTCTTCCTGAAGCTCGACCACGTTCGCTTCGTCATCCGCAAGGCGGGGCCTGAATTCCGCCTCGACCGCGCGGTATTCTTCGACAGCGGAGGCGAAGTCGATGCGGAAGCTCTTCACCGTGGTCAAACCCATGGCTCTGTCGAAGTCGATGCTGACATCTCTGGGCCACTTGTCGTAGCCAAAAAGCTCAGCAAAGTACTCGTCCGCTTCTTCGTCGGTCGCCAATTCCTCGTCTTCTTCCAAGTAATGATGGCTGGAGTCGGGCAAGAGCTTCCTCGCTCCAGATTCATCATCCTCGGCACGGTCGTTTACGGCCATTTTCACTTTCTCCTATATGCGCATGAGTATTTACGGTTGTTCGTCCCAACGACACTGGCGGGCCACGTCCCGCGGTCTTTCACGCACTGTTGCCGACACCACTCACAACGCGTCTCTCCGTGCACCGAACCATTCCCACCCGCAACTTGCGTCATCAGACAATCTACGTATTGGATTTGGCATTTGCGTCTTGCATCTTCTTCATCGTCTTTGATGAGGTTGGCCAACCCGACGAGGACCACAACCCCGATCTCGAACAGAACCTGCACGCCACCCGCTTCGACGATGAGCGGTCCGAGGAACACGAGCGGCGTTTCCGATTCCGAGCTACCCAGCGGTGCCCGCTGCTCACGCATCATGCGCTCACCGCCCGAAACCGGCCGCGAGGAACGCAAGCCCAGCGCATCTACGGGCACCGTCATTGCCTCGAGCGCTCGTTCGAAACATTCCTCGAGCTCTGCATCGTGCAGCGTCGCATCGCGCAGTTTTACCTTCGACACTTTGCCGTCCGCATTTGCGAATAACGTGTATTGAAGAGCATACGAGACGTCAGTCAAGCGACTCGTGGCTTCCGCGGTGCAGTTCTTCATCTCGCGCGCGGTCGCATCTGGCACGTTGACGTCACGGCGTGACGGCTCGAATTGCTTGCTCGGCGCCCGCTGTACGAGCGCGTCATCTTGCGCGCCGCCGCATGCAAGCGGCGTCAGCACGAGCGTCGAGCCCATCGCGAGCATACCAGAAAAAGCCGCACGAAATCTCATCGCACCCTCCGCTTGGAGTAACCTACCGGGTCGCAAACCGGCGGGCAAGTTTTCCAGATCCGCATGACGCGTCCGGTTCACAATACCATAGGCGGCCGAAACGATCGGTACAACCACACGAGCCAAAAAAGCAGATACGCAAAAAGTCCCCCCATGAGCACCCACATCGCTCGCTCGTCGAGCGGCTGCTGCGTGAGGTTCGAGCGTAAAACGAGCTGCAATACGGCCGCCCCAAAAAGCGCCATTGCAACGGCAAACCACGCCATCTGCCGCCCAAGCAGCTCGAGCGCCTCCGGCCATCGCTCGTCCGTGAGCCAATATTCACGATGCGGAATGTTCACGAGCTCGCGGGGAATCCATTTCATAACGGCGGGCATCGTCAAAAAAAGCACGACGACGAGACCCATGACGAGCGCATAAAAAATGAAAAACCCGTCGCGCGGCATGAAACCGTCCGGCCGCCCCGATGGACCAAAGTGCGACGCCATGCGTTCGGGAAGCCTTTCCCACACGAGCGCCACGCGCAGCGCCGATAAGAGGGCTATCCCCAACGTCACCAACGTGGCAAGCGATCGTGAAGGCATCGCCGCCGGCATTATCCGCGTTTCGCGAGCGCGTCAAGATTGCGGGGGCGGAAACCTCTTCTTGATCGAAAACGCCTCGGGCGTCGGCCCTTTTTCCATCATCAAAGCCATCTTCGTTTTGGCGTCTTCCACCGTGGGCAACGTCCCTTCGGGTATCCACCACAATGCGAGCGCGTGGCCTCCGACGACCGCTTTTTCGCCGGCAAACCAACGACGCCGCGCCGCATACACTTCGGCATGCGCCGTGCCATACGTGTAATGGTGGAGCGCTTCGATGGACGTCCACACGGACATGTTGAAAAGCACGCGCGGATCATCGAATTCGCGCTGCGCCGGATCCCGCGAATCCGTGAAATACCGCCAAACGAATCCCGGACTGCGGTCGGCAAGCTCGTTCATTTCGTCGAGCCTCGCGATGTAGTCAGCCATGCGCGGGTCATCCGTGGGCACCAAGGCATACGCAACGTTGGCCTGAGCAAGGTGGTACTTCATGGAGCGCTGGCTTGATGGATCCGACAGCCGGCGTCAACCGAGATGAAGTCGCCGTGCACATCCGCACAGATGTCGCACCTCACCCCGGACCCGCTCTCCCCGTCGATCCAAGCTCGAGTTTGCATTTTTCTTGCTGTTCAAACGTTATTTTCTTGCTGTTCAAACGTTCTTTCGGCAGTCTGCTCGGTACGGTTTGGCTGGCCAAGCAACACGCGAGGGCGAGATATGAAGCAGTTGGAAGCGATCTTTGGCTTCATCGGGGACGCGACATGGGGATGGTCGCTCATCCCATTTCTGGTCATCCTGGGAGCGTTTTTCACCATCGCGTCGGGGTTCGTGCAGTTCAGGTATTTCTGGAGCATGTTCCGCGTGCTTTTTCGAAGCTCGAAGGTCGAATCGGAGGGGACCATCAGCTCACGCGAAGCGCTTCTCATCAGCGTGGGCGGTCGAGTCGGGGGCGGAAACATCGCCGGCGTCGCCGTCGCGATCACGCTGGGCGGGCCTGGCGCGGTCTTCTGGATGTGGGCGATCGCCGTCATCGGCATGGCGACGAGTCTGTTCGAGTGCACGCTGGCGCAGGTGTTCAAACGCACGGACGAGGGTGGGACGTATCGAGGGGGTCCGGCGTATTACATCTTCCACGGCCTGGGCCCTCAATACAAGTGGTTGGCGGTCGTGTATGCAATCGCGCTCATTCTGGCTTTCGGTATGGGATTCAATGCATTCCAGGGCAATACCGTCGCGGGAGCCATGCAGGACAGTTTGGGCGTCGACCGGATATGGTCTGGAGCGGGTCTCGCGGTTCTCACGGCGCTGGTCGTATTCGGCGGCATTCAGCGCATTGCGAAGGCGTCGGACGTCATCGTTCCGATCATGGCGTTTGGTTACATCGCGATGGCGCTATTCATCGTGATCATCAACATCACGAGCGTTCCGGCCCTGCTTGCGACGATCGTCAAGAATGCTTTCGGGTTCGAGGCGGCGGTGAGTGGCGGTGTTGGCGCGGCGGTTGCCAATGGAGTTCGTCGGGGGCTCTTTTCCAATGAAGCGGGGCTGGGAAGTGCGCCGAACGTGGCGGCTGTTGCGCAATGTCGCCATCCGATGAACCAGGGCATCGTGCAATCTTTGTCCGTCTTCATCGATACCATCGTGATTTGCACCTGCACCGCATTCGTCGTCCTTTTGGGCAAGGTATACGTGCCCGGAGTGCAAGACATCGACGGCGTGGTGCTCACGCAACAATCGCTGGTCGGGCACGTGGGTGAATGGAGCAAGTACTTTTTGACGGGGGCAGCGCTGCTCTTCGCCTTCAGCTCCATCATCTACAATTATTACTTGGGGGAGAATGCGCTGATCGTGTTCACCGAGAGCCCGCGGGCGCGCAATGCGCTGCGTGTTTTCATCGTCGGGATCGTTTTCCTCGGGTCGGTGGCTCCGAATGCAACGGCGGTGTTCTTCTTCTCCGACCCGATGATGGGGATTCTCGCGATGATCAATCTGCTGACGATCACGATGCTGTTTCCGGTCGGCATGCGGGTGTTGAAGGATTATCGAGATCAATTGAAACAGGGCGTGGAACCGGTCTTCGATCCGGCGAAGTTCCCGGACCTCGATATCGACAAAGATGCGTGGAAATTAGATGACGCGACTGTCAGTGGGGCGTCGGCCGAAGCAAAAATATCGTGAACGGCGCGCTACGCGCGCGTTCGTTCAATCCTCATCGCCCTCCGCGCCTTTTCCTTGTCCGCAACAGCGCTTGTACTCTTTGCCGCTCCCGCAGGGGCACGGGCCTTTGCGGGCCGGTCCTTCTCGGACCGGGGCACTATTTCGCGGCCCTTCGTGATCGCGCATGGCGCGTAAAATGGTCAGCGTATGATCGGGTCGCCACGGGACGTGCATGGCGCGCAGCACATCGCGCGGCAGGTACAGATCTTCGGGGGCGGCCCGAGCAATCCAGGGGATCATGGTGAACAGCCATATGATCACGTTGGCGTTGTTCGGCGCGCGCTCGAGGTAACAAAAATCTTGATTTACGGCCATGGTGAGCGCCAGGCCGGCCGGCACGTCTTCCGGCTTTTCGTATCGAAGAATCGGTGCACCGATGCGCTTGCCCATGGCGACGACGATTCGAGCGCCGAGGTCTCGATGTGCCGCGAGTCGGCCTTCGGGGGTTTCTCGGTCGAGCGCTGCCATTTCTTGGGCGGCGTTCCGTATTCCACGGGCCAGGTCACCGAGCGGCGTACCTTTGCGGTGTTCCGGGATGTCGTAACCGAGCGCTTTTTCCGCTTCCGCGCGCAGTCGCGCATGACGAGCACCAATGGCAAAGATGGAGGAGCAGGTGTCGAGGTTCTGCAATCGAGTGATCGAGTCATGGTGCAAGCGTTTGTATCGGCCGAGCAGGGGTTTTCCGATGCGCGCCACGGACCATATGCCGCGTGCGGCGACGGATATGATTCCTTGGCGGATGGCGCCCCAAGAAAGCGTTGCTCGCTCGTCGTGTTCGAGGAGGTCCATGAGCTTTTTCCATCCTGCCCTCCAAGCCGTCCATGCACGCGAGCACGGCGAAGTTGCCCATGGCCCACAACGTTTGCCAATACGATCGCAACGCGTCCTCGTAAATGGGCCGCAATTTGTCGGTTTTGCGTAAGAGGGGGAGGAGGATTTGCCGCGCGTCGTCGAGGTCGCAAGCGGCTCCGTAATACAATGTCAAAAGTCCAGCGCGTAAAGTGGTTGAAGCGCCGAAACGGCCACGAAGTCTTCGCGCGAAAATTCGTCGGCTGTTTCGTAAATGCGCCGGAGCAGCGCCTTGACGCCGCCGCCTCCGGCAAGCTGCTGGGCCGCTTGCATTCGCTCGCGAAGGTCGCCGACACGGGTCGCGACGACATCGAGCTGTCCGCGCGTGACGATGGGCAAGTTGGAGACCTTCATGCCTTTGGCGAGGCACGTGACGAAGCGCCCATCGCGCGTGAGGATGAGAAACGGGCCTTCTTCGGAATCCTCGAGGGACAATGCGACTCGCTCGGCTTGCTGAGGCACGTGTACGCGGTCGAAGAGGTAGCGAAGGAGGCCCTCGTCGCGGTAGAGGGTCAGGGCCAGCTCGACCTGCGGCATCGAGATGCGGTCGAGACGCGAGAGGAAGTGATGCGCGTGTCCCATGTGGACATGAGAAACCAACGGGTGCGGGGAGGCAACAAGAAATTGGAAGGCTCAGTGCGCGTCTCGAAAGGTGGTGTCGATTTGGGATGGGCCGCTCACCTCACCCGCAATACGCCATGATCCTCTCCCACCTGCGGCACGGGCAAAAGGTCATTCTCGAATACGCCGTCGTCGCTCTCCGGCTCGCACAAATACACCGCAATGGCACCTAGCGGCTGATTCGTATCCACGATCGAATACCCTCGAGGCGCCTCGCGCTTCTCCGATCGCCAACGCACGGCAACTTCGCCGACCTTGGCCGCTTCGAGGATCGCGCGACCGTCTTCATTGCCAAGCGATTCGATCCTGGCCACCTCGACGTCGTACGAGCCTTCCGCTTTTTCGACACGCAGGCCGTGTTTTTTCAAGTGTTCGGCCACGGCCTCTGGCACGAGATACGCTGCTGGGCGATCGACGACCACGGTGCCGCGGAAACGCCCGAAATGCGGAATCGTGCAGGTCGAAGGCGCGCCCTCGAGCGTCCGCGGCGTGCGCGTGAGGACCGTCATCGGTTTGTCGAACGTTTCCAATTTGTATCGCACTGCGATTCGTGAAGGCGGTCGTTTGCTCGATACCACCACCTGCTTGATGGTATCCGCGTTCTTGGCGGCCCACGTGAGCAATTCGATTTGCCACGCCGTCGCCGTTTGCACACGCTCTTCGAATGGCAAATAGCTGTAACATTCGAGCAAAATGTCCATTCGATTCGTGAGCCCTCGGTAATTCGATCCGAAACGCGGGTGATGCGGATAGGTCATCCAGCCGAGGCCCACGCATGCGTCGGGGTCCACGTCGCCACACGCATCCAAAATGCGCTCGTCCTCGACGAAGTTACCATACCAGCCGCTTTCGAATCCGCGCGCTCGCACGGCTTCCATGACCTCCGGGACCATTTTTTGACGCGCCAATTCAATGGGCTCGGCACGCCCCGATTCGACCGTGTGCGGCACGTCGACCGTCATTTGAAAACGATGCACCGATCCGTTCGTCGCGTGGTTGTCGATGGTCAAGTCCGGCGCAAAAGGAATGCAGACGTGATCCTGCAAGAGCCTCATTTCGGGAGCTTTTTGCCGCATGTAATCGCGATTCAAGTTGATCCCTTGGCTTTGTGTGCGCGTGCCGACGACGGGGCCGATTTGTCCCGAAAGCTTTTTCAGGTCGAGCCTTCGGTTGGCCGGATCGAGCGCATCGTTTCCGTCGGGATTGAAGAGCGGCACGACGAGCAGCGTGATCGAATCGAGGAAATCGGGGTGTTTGCCGTCGAGCATGTCGCGCACGAGCGCCAAACTCGCTTCCTTGCCTTCGACTTCGCCCGGGTGAATGCCATCCATCATGAGCACGACGGGTTTGCCGGCTTTTCGAGCGTCCTCGGGGGAGCGCACGCCGTCTTTCGAGAGAATCAAGAGCGGCATCTCGCGGCCCTGGGGCGAGACGCCGAATGTTTTTACGTGAAGGCGCGGGTCGTTGCGGTCATCGAGCGACCGGATGAAGCGCATGACATCGGCATGCAGGGATGTTTCACGGAAAGACGTGGCTTCGGCGCGCGTGAGGAGCATGCGGAGGGCATAGCATGGATGGGCAATGGCTGCACCAAGGTGCATGCGAGGTCCGTTCGCTCCGGGTTGCTCCCGGCCATTCAGACGTCGCATTCGAAGTGGGCCGGCGCCGGGCGCCAATCGAGCTCAGTTGCAGCACTGGCTGGTGTTTACGGCGACGCATTTCGCACCGACGTAAAACCCGGTCTTGTAACGTTCTTTCCCCTCCCACCAACAGCTCCAGTCATAGCCGCACATGGCGCACCACCCGATGTCGATATTCGAGACGTCTGAAAACGTGGCTTTGAAAGCTTCGAGCGCTTCCTGGGCTTCGGGCGAGTCGTCTTGCACGCGGACCCATTCGCCCGGGTTGCATCGCGCGCGATCGGTCGCTTCATGGTCGGACGTCTCGAGGCCGTCATTCACCGAGCGGTTCGTCGGCAGGCCGCGCGAAATATCGAGCGCTTCCGGGATGGTGATTGGAGACGCTGCAACGATCTCCGGCGTCGCGCCCTCGAGAGCGGCGAGATCGGCGTCGTCCACCGATTCCGCGGTACAAGCCATCAACGACAACGAAGCGACCATCGATACGAACAACACGTTACGCATATGAACCTCCCTGGTTGCCAGAAGCCTCTAGCAGGTTGCGTACCAATGGCGTGACGAGCCAAATCAATGGGTTTTTCCGTTTGTTGGCGCGCCCAAGGCGCCCTCGTTGCTGGCCGTCACCCAGGCGTTGGATCGAATGATCAGGGTCGCTGCCCCAAGCGTGTGATCGATTGATCAAGAATGGATCGAATGATCAACTACGCGAAGCTACCCGCTCGGACGGTCCACCGGCAAGGTGTGCCGAGCCTCCCGAGTCGTTCGTACCGTCAAACCGTCAAACTTTTTCCTGTTTCGCCCGCCACGTTTTGCGCCCGCCAAAAAAATCGTCACCCCCCGGTCACGCTTGGCCTCCCAAGCGCCTATCCAGCTTGCCGCCGTCAGAGCGGTAGAAGGAAAATCACATGAAGAACACACTCGTTCGCTTGATGACCGCCGTCGCTCTCGTCGCTCTGCCCGCTTTCGCGTTCGCCGGCGATTCTTGTCCGTGCCAGTCGTCGTGCCCCTGCGGTTCGGGTTGCGATTGCGCCAAGAAGTAATTCGTGCAAGGGCTGGCCGGAGGATGGAGCGATTCGCTGATTCATGATGAACCAGGTCGAGCGCGAGCAATTGCACCAAGCGATGGTGCGTCTTGCCGATGGTGACAGGAGCGCCTTCGACCCTGTGTTCGTCACGATTTGGCCCATCCTCCGGCGCTTTGCCTTGCGCGTCATGGTGTCTCCTGCCGATGCCGAAGACGCCGCCCAAGCGGCGCTCGAAAAGGTCCTGCAAAGGGCATCCGAATTCGATCCGTCTCGGGATGCGCTCGCCTGGGTGCTAGGCATTGCCGCGTATGAATGCCGAACGCTTCGCCAGAAGCATCGACGGCGCAAGGAAGAACCGAGCAGCCTGGACGAGCTCGAGCCCGTGCTCGCAGGGGACGGCGCCCCATCGCCGGAAGACCGCGTGATTGCTCGGGATTTGGACGCCGCGGTGCTCGAGGTGCTCGGCACGCTGCGGGCGAACGATGCGGAAACCCTACAATTGTTGCTTGCGGACGAAAGACTGGAAGGCGCGACGTTTCGCAAACGTGTAGAAAGGGCCATGCGTCGGTTGCGCGAGGCATGGAGGGCCAAGCATGGAACGGACTGAGCTGCAAATCAGGGCGCGGGCGAGGCGCGTTTACGAACTGGGTCGGCTCCGGTCCGCGATGAAGGTGCTTTTGTACGTGGTGCCGATCGTGGTGCTCGCGTCGTACAGCAGCGCGACGAGCGTGTCTGGGGACATCGTTTTGGGATTGGCGCTCGGGGCGCTGACGGTGGGCCTTTTGTGGCGCGGCGAAGCTTATGGGCGCGCGGTGGGAACGGGGCTGCTCGCGGGAGCGGTTCCACTATTGCTGCCGCTCGCGATGCAAACGACGGGGCATTGTTGCATGGCTGGCGCGTGCTCGACGTGGTGCCTTCCGATGTGCATTGGAGCGGGCTTTGCTGCGGGCATCATGGTGGGCGTGCGGGCTTCGTCGGAAGCGCGGGCGCCGGGGCGTTTTGCGCTGTCGGCGATGGGCGTTGCGGCGCTGACCGGAGCGCTCGGGTGCGCAGGCATGGGGCTTGGCGCGGTGGCCGGGATGATCGCTGCGCTGACTGTGGTTTCTGCGCCGCTGGCGGTGGTGGGCATGCGATTGCGGCGGCGGTGACGACGTTTCCATCGTCATTCACGTTCGGCGTCGTCCTCCTCTGCCTCTGCGCCCCATTGATCAATTTCTGCCCATAACTCGTCGAGGTCGAGCACCAGGCCTTCACAACCAGGTATTGGTTCGAGCTTGCCGGCCTCTGCCCCGAGGGCGCGTACATACCGCCCTTCCGCATTGAGCTCGAAGATTTCGAACGTTCTCATCGTCGGGTCGAGCAGCCAATAATAACGCGCTCCGAACGCTGCATATTCTCCAAGCTTTTCGATACGATCTCGACGCACGTCGCGCGGACGCGGCGAGACGACTTCGATCAACACGTCGGCTGGTTTTCGCAAGGCACCCCGCAGCGGTGGGCGCTTCTGCCCCGGCAGGATCATCGACACATCAGGCTTTCGTCCGCGTCCTTTGCGCAGAACGTACTTGAGCTCGGAACCTCCAACCAACCCCCCGCGAGGCACCGCCCACGAGCGAAGCGTGGCGATGAGCCAGCCAACAGCAACTTCATGAAGCCAATCAGGCACTTCTTCCTCCACGAGCACGCCGTCGACGAGCTCCCCCTCCTCGTCCTCGGGCAGGTTCGCCCACTCCTCGTCGGTCATGCGACGCGGCCCGCCTTCACCGATGGGTTCAACAGCAACCATGAAACGAGGCTAGCATGGTTTGGCCCGGTCGTGAAGAGCCAGCCCAAGGGCCATCCTTGTCGAGATTGGTCCCCCCTGCGCGTTCGCACGAATTGAATGCGCGCATCGACATGACGACATCTCCACGCTCAATCGCGACGCAAACCGCACTCCCTGGTCAACCTCCCAACATCACACCCGAGCCATTCCGCGCCCCTTGGTCAACCTCCCAACATCACCCCTCAGCCAAGCCGCATCCCTTGGTAACCCTCCCATCATCGACCCCCGCGCAGAGCGCATCTACCGGTAAGATCGCCACCATCGCCCCCCGCAAAAACCGCTCGCGCCACGCCTGCATTGGCATGTGACCCCCACGCAAACCGTGTGGTGTGCGGATCGAGCGAGGTGCACATGCCACGAAAGGCGTGCATGGCACGCCGAATTTGTCATTCAGGTTGTGATTGATCGTTGACAATCACGCTCGACGCTTGGTACGAACCACATCGGATCCCCACGACACATGTCCTTTTTTCACAACCGAAAGCGAGGTACTTCGTGGACGTCAGTTTATCCGAGCTTTTCCCGGGCATTTTACAACTTCACGCCAGGGCGACGCATCCTGAGCATGCGGCAAAGTCAAAACGGCAGCCTTGGCCGCCAATGAAACGGCGCTCGTGGCGCATGCCGAAGCGTGCATCACGCACGACCAGCACACGCTGGTTCTGGATGCGCAGTGGAATGCGCGAACCACAACGACGATCGGCAATCCCGAGCTTCGCGACGTCGACATCATCCTCGATCCGCTGGTGACGTCGCTGCGCGACACCATCGATAGCCAAGTTCGCGGGTCGAAGCCGGGCGATGCACTTGCCGAACTGGGCGGTCAATTGTTGGTTGCGCTGTTTCCGCAAGGCGTCAGTGCGGTCACGCACGCGACGTATGCGGACGAAGCAGCCGAGGTGGAGCGCATCATCGTCGAAATCAAGAAACCCGAATGGGGCGCGGTCGTCGCCGGATTCGGTTTGGCACGTATCGTCGAGCGGATGCAGGAGGTCATTCTAAAATATCGGCAATTGCTCGAAGCGCCTGCGGCGGCGGGGCTGAAGTTTGCCGACGTGAAAGCGACGCGGGCCCAGGGACAGAGCTTGCTGTTGCAAACGCTGGCGATGGTATTGGCCAAGTATCCATCGGACAGCGAGGCGGACAAGGCGGGTCGCGAGGCGCTGATGGGGCCGATATTGCGGCAGAACGAAGCGATTGGTCAATATTTGAAGTCGCGCCGCACGGTGCCGGATGTCAATCCGGATACGGGTGAAGAGGTGCAGGGGCCGAAGTAGGGGCGACTTCGCCCCCGCAGCAAGCTCGCGCAAGCCCGTCAAGGCCCATCGGTTTTACGGGCGCAACCTCGTGGTCACTTGCAACCGTGGCGCGCGGGGCGCATGCCCCTCTTTGCGCACCACTCTTCCTTCGAAAGACAGTCGTTGCCGCGGGCTGTCTCGCTCTCACACGCCATGTCATACGGATCCATCCCGCCTGGATCGTACTCCTCCTCTGGCTCTTGCGGTGGAGGCGTTTGGCGCTCCGTGCCGGCGCAAGCTCCAGCGGTCATGGCAGACGCCAAGAGAAAACCAAAGGGGACGACGGTTGTTTGGAGACAAAGGGCAAACTTGGTCGACTTCATGGCCGAAGCAGACCACTGCTCGCCGAGTTCGTCAAGGCCAATCGGTTTTACGGGCGCAACCTCCTCGGGCAAGGGCGGCGCCGTAGCATTCGTGGTGGTTGTCTCTGGCGGGGCCAACGCCACGAGCGGTGGTATGTCCTGACGTACTGGCGTAGCCGTCGAATTCCCAGGCGCGACGATTCCGCAGACGACGGCCACGGTAATCGCGCCCGCCGCGTGGGTCGCGTGCGGAAGCAACCGCGAAACGTGCCGGGCCAAACGAGCACCTTGTGCGCGGGCGTTTTTTGCGACGAACAAGACGAAGGCGATGATGGTTGATTGCATGGCCGCGCGCAGCAAGCGCCGCACGCGGCGAAGGCGCGAGTCAACCGTCGACCAACGCCGGTTCTGTTCGTCGGCAATCTGCTGGACGGTCTTGTCTTCGACGTAATGAGCACGCAAGAGCGCCAGGTCTTCGGCATCGAGCAGAGCCAACGCCTCTTCTAGAGCTTTGCGCATACCCACGTCGGGCACATGGGCGGGCGTGGAGAGCGCGGTGGCGATGTTCGTATCGGTGAGCTCTTCGCCTAAAAGCTTGCGATGTTTGGACCCGCGATTGGTCAACGCCGCATATCTCGCGAGCTCACACATCCACCCGACGAATTTTTCTCGATCGGCGCTGGACCGGCGCTTCGAAATGGGTTTGTCTAGGGCCTTGATGAAGGCATCATGCACGACCTCCAGGGGATGAATATGCGCAGGACAACCCACTTTCCGCACCACCGCCATCATCGTGTTGACCAGCTCGTCGAACTCAGGCCTCGACAAACCAAACGCCGATGCAAGCATGCGACGAACATCCTGGGATGGCTGGACCTTCGGCGGATCGTCGGGGGGATCAGTCGGTGGTCGATGCGTCATGACGGGATAGGGTACGAGGCTACCGGAATCCCGAAAAAATCGTCCACCCTCCTGCTCTTTTTCTTCACGCTCGCGCTAACCTTGCCGGTTCGTACGGCGTTTGCCCTCGACGCACCCGCCATCGCCCCGACGCAGCTCGACTTCGATGCAAGGCAAGCGCCCAAGAGTTGCAACGATCGCGTGACGTTTGACGCGCTCCTTCGGACCTGGGTGGCTGAAAACGTGTGGACACCCGATGCAGCTCGCCGGCTCATTGTCCGCATCCATCGTTCTCCGAGGGGTGAAAAGCTGGTCGATGTGACGCTGGTGGATGCAACTGGGACAACCATGGCTGAGCATCACGAGCGCTTCGGCTTCAGAGAGGAATGTCACAAAGTGCTCTACGAGTCGGCCCGCGCTGCGGCGAGGCTCCTGGGCGCCTTCGAGAAGCCGCCGCCGCCCGAACCGTGTCCGACGTGCCCAGCGTGTCCGTCCTGCGCCGACTGTCCGGCATCGTCCGTGCCCGCGCAACCACCTCAGCGGACAGTCGTGCCCGTGCAGCCACCTCCGCGGAAGGTCGCCCGCGCGCAGTCACGGCCACAGCCACCGCCATCCACCCCGCCACGTCGTACGTCTGTCATGGCCGGTGCTTTGCTCGCGACGGGAATCACGTCCCAAGGCACCGCGGGGCCGTTCGTTGGCGTCAACATCGTCCCATCGTCCCATTTTCCCCGCTTTCATGTGGAGCTTGGTGGTGCGTGGTTGCCGCCGATGCAGGCGACATCGAAAACGCGCGCGGGATATCGAATGGACATCGTTCCGCTTTTTGGATCCGTTTGTCACGCGCGACATGTCTTTCGCTTTTGCGGCGGCATTGCGTCGACATTTTACGACGCGCAGCGTGCGGACGGTGCAATGGGGCACGATGGATTGCGCGTCACGCTCGCGGGTGTGGCGCGTTTGGGCGCGGAGCTCGATGTTGCGGGCGCCTTTTCGATGCGCGTGGACACGTACATGCTCACGCGGTTTTGGCGCCGAACGTTTGGCAATGAATGGGCAGCATTCGATGACCCGAGCCCCATTGCGTTGGGCGTGGCAGGCGTGGCCGTGTGGTCGCTCGAATGAGGGAGGAAGGTATCGTCGAGCGAATGCAGGAGGTGATAGCAAAGAATCGGCATTGCTCGAAGCGTCCCCCTCGTTGGGATCGAAAGGATAGGCGAAGTCCATATTGGCGAGCGTGGCTCGCACCAAGGTCACCCAGTGCTCAACACGTCGCCCATCTCCACGAATGAAACGTTGGTGAACCGGTGTTCTTCGATTAGGCATTTCACGTTGTCCGTGCAAAGTATGCCACCAGGGAACTCGTAAACACGGAAGATCCCATCGATGGGCGGGACGAAGAGGCCCTGTCCTTCGATCCGAGGAATCATCCGGTTATGCATCACCCCGTTCTCTTGGTCCCAGGTCGATTCCTCATCTTGAATTCCCAACAACTCGTAGTCTGTGGTTCCATCAGCCAGTTGGCGTGTCGTGATGGTTGAGCGTTCCATGTCGGCATGCGTCCATGCGGTCGGCCAAAGGTCCCATAACTTCGGTCCCGTATAGGGAAGGCGCACCCTTGGCCTCTTCAAACGGCGCCTCGACATTTTGGCGACTTTGGCGCTCTCGAACATCTCCACCTCCCGAAGTTCGAAGCCCCCGATCCCGCGATCGGCCAAGGCCCGAGCGACCTGGTCGGTGATCACCAGCTCTGTGTCGAACCCCGGCCATGTGAAGTCTCCAACGACATCCGAATCAGGCAGCCACTCGATGACGATGGGGCGCCGCCTCTCCTGGTACTCCCCCGGTTGCGATATACCGCCGACCCGGAGAGCCCGGGCATAGTCATAGTCAAAGGGCTCGTGGAATGCCCAGATTTTCATGGTCGATATGCCTCCAGGCCAAACTCCTTGACGAGATCGTCTCGGATTTTTAGGATGTCCTCGGCAGTCAGCTTCCCCGTCCGCCTGCGGACGCGGTCTATGCGCGATTTGAATTTTTCATTCCATTCGCCGCCGCCCGCCCCTTTGTGAATGCGCTTGTGAACATCCTCTGGTATCGCCCAACGGTTCGGCGCGCCGGGCTTACCTTGAACCGCCTTTCGCACATTGTCAGGCAGCATCTTAAGGATTTCCGTCGGGACCGTGTGGTGATCGTTGGTCTTGATCGCCCCTGGCCCGCTCGCCGGTGCTTTTCCCTTTGGCCGCGTCGTCGTCCTCGTACCTGACGGACTCGTCGTGGTCGTTGCGATCGTTCGTCCGGACGAATCCTTGGTGGTCGTCTTGATCACCGGCTGCGCAGTAGGCGCTGCTTGCACCGGTTTCGCCGCGGGTGCCGGCGGTGCCTTGGGTGGCGGCGCTGCCGGCGGACGTGCGGCGGGCGCTGGCGCCGGTGGCGGCGTCGATGCCGTAGCCGGCTGCGCATCATCCGCGCGCGCAAGGATGTCCGACAGCGCGTCCGCCCCGTGCCGCACGCTCATGACGCACGAGAGCAGGCCATTGGCCGCGAGGCCCGCGGAGCCCACGAAAACCACGACGCCCGCGGGTGCACCTCCGCCCGTCGCCGTGAGTCCGCCACCGCCGGCCATACCGGCGCATCCAACGGCCACTTGCCCAATGCCTCCAACGCCTTCGCCTACCGCTTTGCCCAAACGCGCCCACGGCGTGCCGCGCGGCAAAACGCCCGATTCAATGCCGACATCGGCGCCAAGGCTACCCAAAGGCACCAAGCTTATCGGCACGCCCGCTCCGGCACCTCCAACGAATTGCGCGGCCGGATGATCCACCGCGCGAGGGCCAGGATCCGCGGTCGCGGGAGCCGACACGGGCTTTCCCGAGCGCGCCGCATCGACGAGCATGCGCTTGAGTTTCTCAATGGCGATCCCCGTGGGCGGCAAAATGCGCATGGGCCGAACACCCGCCTGCTGGCCAATGAATGACGCATTCGGTTTTTCGTCGGCCGCTGCCTTGCAGGTTTGCTCGACGACGCGGACGAGTTGCGCGTGAAGCTCGTCCGAAATGGCAAACGTCGTCGATTCGATGTCACGCTTGCACGGCGCTTTTTCATCCGCGCAATTCACAGCGAAATGCGCAAGTGACGGCCGTGGTAATGGCGACGCGTTCTTTGCATCCGGCAGCATTCGTGCCTGGTCTGCCTTCGGCAGCAATCGCTCGCTGCCAGGCAAGACCGTCGGCGCTTTCCGCGGCCGCTGCGCCACGGCAGCGGGCTTTTGCGCTGGACGCGTTATGGGCTTGGGCAATGGTTTCGGAGCATTGCTCACGCTCGTCTTTTGCGGCTTTGGCTTGGCCTTCTTCGGCGGTGGCGGCTTCGGTGGCGGCAGGGTGGCGGCGGTGGCGGCGGTGGCGGTGGCGGCGGTGGCGGTGGCGGCGGCTGAACCGCGGGTGCTCGCTTGCAAGTCCACGCAATCTTGCGGATATCCTCGGGAAACCTATTGAGGCTATCAGGGCCAAGGTTTGGGTTGTGCTTGTAAACAATATGATGATCGGTCCTCGTCCCCCTCCATGCACCGACCTCCCTCCACCCCTTCGCATCCTTGACGATGACGAAGGTGTCGTCATCCGCCGCCAATTTGTCAGGCCGCCAGCACACTTCGATGGGCGCCGGTGCGGCTGAGGCGTTCGTCGCCAGCATCACGAGCAAGAGCGCACAGGAACAAGCCCATCGCCGCAAGACAAGCGCCCAAGCGACCCAGAGAAAGCGAAGCCATCTTGTCATCGCAAGCTGCCTCCCGCGACAGGCAGGCTACAGGGTGGAATTGCGGAGAGTCAAGCAAACATAGGTCAACCTCCCAACATCACGCCCGAGCCATTCCGCACCACTTGGTCAACCTTCCAACATCATCCCTCAGCCATTCCGCACCCCCTGGTAACCTTCCCATCATCGACCCCCGCGCAGAGCGCATCTACCGGTAAGATCGCCGCCATCGACCCTCGCCAAAACCGCACGCACCACGCCTGCATTGGCATTCGAGTTCCACGCAAACCGTGTGGTGTGCGGATCGAGCGGGGTGCACATGCCACGAAAGGCGTGCATGGCGCGCCCAATTTGTCATCCAGGTTGTGATTGATCGTTGACAATCACGCTCGATGCTTGGTACGAAGCACATCGGATCCCCACGACACACGTCCTTTTTCACAAGCGAAAGCAGGTACTTCATGGACGTCAGTTTATCCGAGCTTTTCCCGGGCATTTACAACTTCACGCAGGGCGACGCATCGCGCGGCAAGGCGCGGCGCCCCCGGCCCCCGAGGCCCGGCCAGCCGAAGCGTGCATCACGCACGACCAGCACACGCTGGTTCTGGATGCGCAGTGGAATGCGCGAACCACAACGACGATCGGCAATCCCGAGCTTCGCGACGTCGACATCATCCTCGATCCGCTGGTGACGTCGCTGCGCGACACCATCGATGGCCAAGTTCGCGGGTCGAAGCCGGGCGATGCACTTGCCGAACTGGGCGGTCAATTGCTGATCGTGCTGTTTCCGCAAGGCGTCAGCGCGGTCACGCATGCGACGTATGCGGACGAAGCGGCGGAGGTGGAGCGCATCATCGTCGAAATCAAGAAACCCGAATGGGGCGCGGTCGTCGCCGGATTCGGTTTGGCACGTATCGTCGAGCGGATGCAGGAGGTCATTCTAAAATATCGGCAATTGCTCGAAGCGCCTGCGGCGGCGGGGCTGAAGTTTGCCGACGTGAAAGCGACGCGGGCCCAGGGGCAGAGCCTGCTCTTGCAAACGCTGGCGATGGTGCTGGCGAAGTATCCGTCCGACAGCGAGGCGGACAAGGCGGGCCGCGAGGCGCTGATGGGGCCGATATTGCGGCAGAACGAAGCGATCGGTCAATATTTGAAGTCGCGTCGCACGGTGCCGGATGTCAATCCGGATACGGGTGAAGAAGTGCAGGGGCCGACGTAGGGGCGCCTCGAGCTCGCAGCAAGCTCGCGCTGGCCCGTCAAGGCCAATCCGTTTTACGGGCGCAACCTCGTGGTCACTTGCAGCCGTGACGCGCAGGGCGCTTCCCTAACTGTGCGCACCACTCTTCCTTCGAGAGACAGTCTTCGCCGCGGGCCGTCGCACTCTCACACGCCAGGTCATACGGATCATACCCGCCTGGATCGTACTCCTCCTCTGGCTCTTGCGGTGGAGGCGTTTGGCGCTCCGTCCCGGCGCAAGCGCCAGCGGTCATGGCGGACGCCAAGAGAAAACCAAAGGGAACGACGGTTGTTTGGAGACAAAGGGCAAACTTGGTCGACTTCATGGTCGAAGCAGACCACTGCTCGCCGAGTTCGTCAAGGCCAATCGGTTTTACGGGCGCAACCTCCTCGGGCAAGGGCGGCGCCATAGCATTCGTGGTGGCTGTCTCTGGCGGAGCCAACGACACGAGCGACGGTATGTCCTGACGTACTGGCATAGCCGTCGAATTCCCAGGCGCGACGACTCCGCAGACCACGGCGACGGTCATCGCGCACGCCGCGTGGGTCGCATGCGGAAGCAACCGCGAAACGTGCCGGGCCAAACGCGCACCTTGGGCGTGGGCGTTTTTTGCGACGAATACGACGAAGGCGACGATGGTTGATTGCATGGCCGCGCGCAGCAGGCGCCGCACCCGGCGAAGGCGCGAGTCAACCGTCGACCAACGCCGGTTCTGTTCGTTGGCAATCTCCTGGACGGTCTTGTCTTCGACGTAATGGGCGTGCAAGAGCGCCAGGTCTTCGGCATCGAGCAGAGCCAACGCGTCTTGCAATGCTTTGCGCATACCCACGTCGGGCACATGGGCTGGCGTGGAGAGCGCGGCGGCGATGTTCGCATCGGTGAGCTCTTCGCCTAAAAGCTTGCGATGTTTGGACCCGCGGTTGGTCAAAGCCGCATATCTCGCGAGCTCACACATCCATCCGATGAATTTTTCTCGGTCAGTGCTGGACCGGCGCTTCGAAATGGGTTTGTCTAGGGCCTTGATGAATGCATCATGCACGACCTCCAAGGGATGAACATGCGCAGGACAACCCACTTTCCGCACCACGGCCATCATGGTCTTCACCAGGTCGTCGAACTCTGGCCTCGACAAACCAAACGCCGATGCAAGCATGCGGCGAACATCCTCGGATGGCTGGACCTTCGGCGGATCGTCGGGTGGATCGGTCGGTGGTCGATGCGTCATGACGGGATAGGGTACGAGGCTACCGGAATCCCGAAAAAATCGTCCACCCTCCTCCTTTTTTTCTTCACGCTCACACTGGCATTGCCAGTTCGCATGGCGTTTGCCCTCGACGCACCCGCCATCGCTCCGACGCAGCTCGACTTCGATGCAAGCCGAGCGCCCAAGAGTTGCAACAATGATGTGACGTTCAAAGAGTTGCTCGAGATCAGGGTGCCTGCCAACGTCCTCAAACCGGATGCAGCTCGCCGGCTCATTGTCCGCATCCATCGTTCTCCGAGGGGTCAAAAGCTGGTCGATGTGACGCTGGTGGATGCAACCGGAACAACCCTTGCCGAGCATCACCAGCCCTTCGGCGTCAGAGAGGAATGTCACCGAGTGCTCTACGAAGCGGCACGCACCGCAGCGAAGCTCCTTGGCGCCTTCAAAAAGCCGCCGCCGCCCGAACCGTGTCCGACGTGCCCAGCGTGTCCGTCCTGCGCCGACTGTCCGGCATCGTCCGCGCCCGCGCAGCCACTGCCGCGGCGGGTCGCGCCCGCGCAGCCACCTCCGCGGAAGGTCGCCCCCGCGCAGTCACGGCCACAGCCGCCGCCATCGACCCCGCCACGTCGTGCGTCTGTCATGGCCGGTGCTTTGCTCGCGACGGGAATCACGTCCCAAGGCACCGCGGGGCCGTTCGTTGGTGTCAGCGTCGTCCCATCGTCCCATTTCCCGCGTTTTCATGTGGAGTTTGGTGGTGCGTGGTTGCCACCGATGCAGGTGACATCGAAAACGCGCGCGGGATATCGAATGGACATCGTTCCGCTTTTTGGATCCATTTGTCACGCGCGACATGTCTTTCGCTTTTGCGGCGGCATTGCGTCGACATTTTACGACGCGCAGCGTGCGGACGGTGCAATGGGGCACGATGGATTGCGCGTCACGCTCGCGGGTGTGGCGCGTTTGGGCGCGGAGCTCGATGTTGCGGGCGCCTTTTCGATGCGCGTGGACACGTACATGCTCACGCGGTTTTGGCGCCGAACGTTTGGCAATGAATGGGCAGCATTCGATGACCCGAGCCCCATTGCATTGGGCGTGGCAGGCGTGGCCGTGTGGTCGCTCGAATGAGGGAGGAAGGTATCGTCGAGCGAATGCAGGAGGTAATAGTAAAATATTGGCAATTGCTCGCCCCTTCGTTGGTATCTCGGCGAGCGTGGCTCGCACCAAGGTCACCCCGTGTTCAACACGTCGCCCATCTCCCAGAATGAAACGTTGGTGAACCGGTGTTCCTCGATCAGGCGTTTCACGTTGTCCGTGCAAAGTATACAACCGGGGAACTCGTAAACACGGAAGATCCCATCAATGGGCGGGACGAAGAGGCCCTGTCCTTCGATCCGAGGAATCATCCGCTTATGCATCACCCCGTTCTCTTGGTCCCAGGTCGATTCCCTACGCGGAATTCCCGACAACTCGTAGTCGGTGGATCCATCAGCCCGTTGGTGTGTCGTGATGGTCGTGCGTTCCATGTCGGCATGCGTCCATGCGGTCACCCATAGGTCCCATAACTTCGGTCCCGTATAGGGAAGGCGCACCCTTGGCTTCTTCAAACGGCGCCGTGACATTTTGGCGACCTTGGCGCTCTCGAACATCTCGACCTCCCGAAGCTCGAAGCCTTGGATGCCATGATCGGTCAACGCCCGCGCAACCTGGTCGGTGATGACCAGATCCGAGCCCAGCCCCGGCCATGTGAAGTCTCCAACGACATCCGAATCAGGCTCCCACTCGATGACGATGGGGCCCCTCCTCTCATAGGGCTCCCCCGGTTGCCATGAACCTCCGACCCGGTGAGCCCCGGCGTAGTCATAGTCGTAGGGGTTGTGGAATTCCCATATTTTCATGGTCGGTATTGCTCCAGGCCAAACATTTTGACGAGTTCGTCTCGGATACGTAGCACGTCCTCGGCAGTCGGCGTCCGCGTACGCTTGATGATCTCTAAGCGCTCTTTGAATTGTTCATTCCATTCGCCGCCGCGCGCTCCTTTGTGAATGCGCTTGTGAACATCCTCTGGTATCGCCCAACGGTTCGGCGCACCGGGCTTACCTTGAACGGCCTTTCGCACATGTTCAGGCAGTGTCTTCAGGATTTCCGTCGGCACCGTGTGATGATCGTGGGTCTTGATCGCCCCTGGCCCGCTCGCCGGTGCTTTTCCCTTTGGCCGCGTCGTCGTCCTCGTGCCTGATGGGCTCGTCGTGGTCGTCGTCGTTGGCTCGGACGCTCCCCTCGGGCGCGTCGTGGTCGTCGTCTTGGCCGGCGGCGGTGGCGCTTGCACCGGTTTCGCCACGGGTGCCGGCGGTGCCTTGGCTGGCGGCGCTTGTGGCGGACGCGTGGCGGGCGCTGGCGAAGGTGGCGGCGTCGATGCCGCGGCCGTCGCCGGCTGCGAATCATCCGCGCGCGATAGGATGTCCGACAGCGCGTCGGCCCCGTGCTGCACGCTCACGACGCACGAGAGGAATCCGTTCGCCACGAGGCCCGCGGAGCCCACGACGATCACGACGCCCGCAGGTGCACCTCCGCCGGTCGCCGTGAGTCCGCCGCCGCCAGCGATACCGGCGCATCCAATGCCGATTTGAGCAATGCCCCCAACGCCTTCACCAACGGATTTGCCCAAGCGCGCCCATGGCGTCCCTCGAGGCAAAACGCCCGATTCCATGCCGACATCCGCGACAAGGCTGCCCAAAGGCAGGAAGCTGAGCGGCACGCCAGCGCCAGCGCCTCCAACGAATTGCGCAGCGGGATGATCCACGGCACGAGGGCCAGGATCCGGGGTCGTGGGAGCTGGCACCGGCTTTCCCGAGCGCAGCGCGTCGGCAACCATGCGCTTGAATTGCTCGATGGCAATGCCCGTGGGCGGCACGATGCGTAGGGGCCGAACACCCGCCTGTTGGCCGATGAATGACGTATTTGTTTTTTGGTCGGCCGCAGCCTTGCAGGTTTGCTCGACGACACGCGCTAGCTGTGCGTGAAGCTCGTCGGAAATGGCGAACGTCGCCGATTCCGCGTCACGCTTGCACGGCGCTTTTGCATCCGCGCAATTCACCGCGAAATGCGATAGTGACGGCCGCGGCAATGGCGACGCGTCCTTTGCATCCGGGAGCACGCGTGCCTGCTCGTCCTTCGGCAGCAACCGCTCGCCACCAGGCAACACCGACGGCGCTTTCCGTGGCTGCTCCGGCTTTGCAGCAGGCCTCTGCACTGGCCGCGCTATCGGCTGTGGCAACGGTTTCGGACCATTCGCCTTGCGCGGAGCTACTTGCGGCTTTGGCGTGGTCTTCTTTGGCGGAGGCGGCTTTGGCGGGGGTGGCGGCGGCGGCTGAAGCGGCGGTGCCGGCTTGCAGGTCCACGCAATCTTGCGGATATCCTCCGGAAACCTGTTGAGGCTATCAAGGCCAAGGTTTGGGTTGTGCTTGTAGACGATATGATGATCGGTCCTCGTCCCCCTCCATGCGCCGACCTCCCTCCACCCCTTTGCATCCTTGACGATGACGAACGTGTCGTCATCCGCTGCCAGTTTGTCAGGCCGCCAGCACACTTCGATGGGCGCCGGTGCGGCTGAGGCGTTCGTGGCCAGCACGACAAGGACCAGCGCACAAGAGCAAGCCCATCGCCGCACCACCAACGCCCAAGCGACCCAGAGAAACCGAAGCCACCCCATCATCGCAAGCTGCCTCCCGCGACAGGCAGACTACGGCGTGGAATTACTGAAGGCCAAGCAAACACAGGTCAACCTCCCAACATCACGCCCGAGCCATTCCGCACCACTTGGTCAACCTTCCAACATCATCCCTCAGCCATTCCGCACCCCCTGGTAACCTTCCCATCATCGACCCCCGCGCAGAGCGCATCTACCGGTAAGATCGCCACCATCGCCCCCCGCAAAAACCGCTCGCGCCACGCCTGCATTGGCATGTGACCCCACGCAAACCGTGGTGTGCGGATCGAGCGAGGTGCACATGCCACGAAAGGCGTGCATGGCACGCCGAATTTGTCATTCAGGTTGTGATTGATCGTTGACAATCACGCTCGACGCTTGGTACGAAGCACATCGGATCCCCACGACACACGTCCTTTTTCACAACCGAAAGCGAGGTACTTCGTGGACGTCAGTTTATCCGAGCTTTTCCCGGGCATTTACAACTTCACGCCAGGGCGACGCATCCTGAGCATGCGGCAAGTCAAAACGGCAGCCTTGGCCGCCAATGAAACGGCGCTCGTGGCGCATGCCGAAGCGTGCATCACGCACGACCAGCACACGCTGGTTCTGGATGCGCAGTGGAATGCGCGAACCACAACGACGATCGGCAATCCCGAGCTTCGCGACGTCGACATCATCCTCGATCCGCTGGTGACGTCGCTGCGCGACACCATCGATGGCCAAGTTCGCGGGTCGAAGCCGGGCGATGCACTTGCCGAACTGGGCGCTCAATTGCTGATCGTGCTGTTTCCGCAAGGCGTCAGTGCGGTCACGCATGCGACGTATGCGGATGAAGCGGCGGAGGTGGAGCGAATCATCGTCGAAATCAAGAAGCCCGAATGGGGCGCGGTCGTCGTGGGATTCGGTTTGGCGCGTATCGTCGAGCGGATGCAGGAGGTGATTCTAAAATATCGGCAATTGCTCGAAGCGCCTGCGCCTGCGGGGCTGAAGTTTTCGGACGTGAAGGCGGCGCGGGCCCAGGGACAGAGCTTGCTCCTGCAAACGCTGGCGATGGTATTGGCCAAGTATCCATCGGACAGCGAGGCGGACAAGGCGGGTCGCGAGGCGCTGATGGGGCCGATATTGCGGCAGAACGAAGCGATTGGTCAATATTTGAAGTCGCGTCGCACGGTGCCGGATGTCAATCCGGATACGGGCGAAGAGGCGATCACGCCCTGAACGCGTCGCGCACCTCGGGCTTGCGAAGATAGATCGCACCCACGAGATAGAAAACGATCTGCACGAGGAGCCAGCCCCAACCCACGGCGAGCCCGAAGAGCATGCCCATCTCGAAGAAGCTGCTCGACAAGCCCTCCATGGCTGGTGGAGGAGAATTTCCAGCGGGCCATGATGCATGCATTATCTTGGGCCTGAATTCGCGCAGGATTTGCATCGTCGCCGTTCCGATCGACACCGAGGCAATCCCATGGAGCACCATCGACGGAATCGCCACGACGAACGTGGTCGCAAGGATATCGCGGCCTTGCTTGCGACGATTTAGGCTCATGAACCCCCCCACGAGCAGCGCCGCCGAGACCATGAGCGAGAGGGTCACCTCGAAGCGGTTGAACGTCGCCCAGCTCTCGGTTAAGGCCATCAGCGCTTTTTTCATCTCTTGCTGGACCTCGGCGAGCGCCGCCGTTTGTGCGGGAGGCGTGGCGATCGTTTTCTCCGGCCCCGCCAAAAGTGCTGATACTCCGGCGAGCGCAACCAAAAGATTTACTGCGCCAAGGATGATGGTAACAGTCGAGAGCGTCCGGAGCTTGCGCGGAGTCATGCGCGCTTTCCTACCGGAGAGCTCCCGTGGACGCCAGTATTTTCAGACAAACCATGGAAACCGGCGTGATGACGGTCGCTCGGACCGAGGTCACCCAGTGTTCAAGACGTCGCCCATCTCCAAGAAAGAAACGTTGGTGAACCGGTGTTCTTCGATCAGGCATTTCACGTTGTCCGTGCAAAATATACAAGCGTCGAACTCGAAAACACGGAAGAACCCATCGATGAGCGGGACGAAGAGCCCCTGTCCTTCGATCCGCGGACGCATCTCCCTGATCACCCCCTTCTCTGGGTCCCAACAGATCGTTTCCTCATGTTGGACCCCCGACAAATCGTAGTCGGTGGATCCATCAGCCCGTTGGTGTATCGTGATGGTCGAGCGTTCCATGTCCGCATGCCTCCATGCGGTCACCCAAAGGTCCCATAGCTTCGGTCCCGTATAAGGAAGGCGCACCCTTGGCCTCTTCGAACGGCGCCTCGACATTTTGGCGACTTTGGCGCTCTCGAACATCTCCACCGCCCGAAGCTCGAAGCCTTGGATGCCGCGATCGGTCAAGGCCCGCGCAACCTGGTCGGTGATGACCAGATCTGCGGCGAACCCCGGCCATGTGAAGTCTCCAACGACATCCGAATCAGGCTGCCACTCGATGACGATGGGGCGCCTTCGTTCCTGGTATTCCCCCGGTTGCCATGTACCTCCGACCCGGATTGCGTCGGCGTAGGCATAATCATGGGGGTTCATTAATTGCCAGATTTTCATGGTCGGTAAACCTCCAGACCAAACAGCTTGACGAGCTCATCGCGGATACGTAGGACGTCCTCGGCAGTCAACAGCTTCTTCTGCTTGACGTCATCTAAGCGCTTCTTGAATTCTGCATTGTATTCGCCGCCGCGCGCCCCTTTGTGAATGCGCTTGTGAACATCCTCTGGTATCGCCCAACGGTTCGGCGCGCCGGGCTTACCTTGAACCGCCTTTCGCACATCGTCAGGCAGCTTCTTCAGGATTTCCGTCGGCACCGTGTGGTGATCGTTGGTCTTTATCGCCCCTGGCCCGCTCGCCGGTGCTTTTCCCTTTGGCCGCGTCGTCGTCCTGGTCCCCGACGGGCTCGTCGTGGTCGTTGCGATCGTTCGTCCGGACGAATCCTTGGTCGTCGTCTTGATCACCGGTTGCGCAGTGGGCGTGCTCGGTGCCGGTTTCGCCACGGGAGCCGGCGGTGCCTTGGCTGGCGGCGGCGCTTGCGGCGGGCGCGCGGCGGGCGCTGGCGAAGGTGGCGGGCTGGATGCCGTAGCCGTAGCCGGCTGCGCATCATCCGCGCGCGATAGGATGTCCGACAGCGCGTCGGCCCCGTGCTGCACGCTCACGACGCACGAGAGGAATCCGTTCGCCACGAGGCCCGCGGAGCCCACGACGATCACGACGCCCGCAGGTGCACCGCCACCCGTCGCCGTGAGTCCGCCACCGCCAGCGATACCGGCGCATCCAACGCCGATTTGAGCAATGCCCCCAACGCCTTCCCCAACGGATTTGCCCAAGCGCGCCCATGGCGTCCCTCGAGGCAAAACGCCCGATTCCATGCCGACATCCGCGACAAGGCTGCCCAAAGGCAGGAAGCTGAGCGGCACGCCAGCGCCAGCGCCTCCAACGAATTGCGCAGCGGGATGATCCACGGCACGAGGGCCAGGATCCGGGGTCGTGGGAGCCGGTACGGGTTTTCCCAAGCGCAGCGCGTCGGCAACCATGCGCTTGAATTGCTCGATGGCAATGCCCGTGGGCGGCATGATGCGTAAGGGCCGAACACCCGCCTGTTGGCCGATGAATGACGTATTTGGTTTTTGGTCGGCCGCCGCCTTGCAGGTTTGCTCGACGACGCGGACGAATTGCGCGTGAAGCTCGTCGGAAATGGCGAACGTCGCCGATTCCGCGTCACGCTTGCACCGCGCCTTGTCGTCCGCGCAATTCACCGCGAAATGCGAAAGTGACGAACGTGGCAATGGCGACGCGTCCTTTGCATCCGGGAGCACGCGTGCCTGGTCGTCCTTCGGCAGCAACCGCTCGCCGCCAGGCAATATCGACGGCGCTTTCCGCGGCTGCTCCGGCCTTGCAGCAGGCCTCTGCACTGGCCGCGTTATCGGCTGTGGCAACGGTTTCGGACCATCGCTCGCGCTCTTTTTTTGCGGCTTTGGCTTGGCCTTCTTCGGCGCTGGCGGCTTCGGTGGCGGCGGCTTTGGCGGAGGAGGCGGATCCGCCGGCGGCGGCTGAACCGCGCGTGCTCGCTTGCAGGTCCACGCAATCTTGCGGATATCCTCGGGAAACCTATTGAGGCTATCAGGGCCAAGGTTTGGGTTGTGCTTGTAAACAATATGATGATCGGTCCTCGTCCCCCTCCATGCGCCGACCTCCCTCCACCCCTTTGCATCCTTGACAATGACGAACGTGTCGTCATCCGCCGCCAATTTGTCAGGCCGCCAGCACACTTCGATGGGTGCCGGTGCGGCTGAGGCGTTCGTCGCCAGCATCACGAGCAAGAGCGCACAGGCACAAACCCACCGCCGCAAGACAAGCGCCCAAGCGACCCACAGAAAGCGAAGCCATCTTGTCATCGCAAGCTGCCTCCCGCGACAGGCAGGCTACAGGGTGGAATTGCTGAAGGTCAAGCAAGCATAGGTCAACCTGCCAACATCACGCCGAGTGGTCAGGCACCCTTCGACGAGCGCGCATTGCGCCAGCGCTTGCCCTTGTCGTCCTCGACGGCCACCACGACACCCACGGCCGCGAGACCATCGAGCAATTCTGCGATGTCCTTTTTCTTGGCACCTTTGAAGCCCGCGGCAATGGTGTCGACCGTGAACAGGCCATGCGTCGATGCGAGCCGGTCGCGAATGGCAGCGATCTGCTCGGGCAGCTTCTTCGGCCATGTTTTCGCGGCGGAAGCGGCAACCGGGGTCGCCTCTTCTTCGGTCTCGGCAGTTTCCTCGACAGCCGCGATGGCGGTTTGCGTCGCGGGTCGTGCGCCCTGCGGATTTTGAAAGTCGGGCCGAAGCCACCGAATGATCCCGCGAGCTTCTTCGGCAGCGCGTTCGGCGTTCAGGGCGACGAGGTTTTCGAGGATCTGTTCGTCGGTGAGGTCCCGAGGCCAGCCGTACGCATCGAAAACGGCAGCGTCGAGGTCGTCGTGTAGGCTCTGGAGCGTAGTACCAAGCCCGTCCCGCCAAACCTGTTCATCAGCAGCATCCAGAGCATTGCCAGATCGGACGTCATCGAGCGCTTTGTAGAGCTTGGTTAGTGTAAGCTTGGGATGAAGCGCTTGCTGCCTCTTTCGATGAGCATCGAGCTCTTCTGCGAGCGAGCGAATACGCTTTTGCAGCGTCTTGTTGGCATCTGGGAATGGAAACGGCTCGAAACAACGAGTCTTGTTATAGCGGGGGTCATGACGGATTCCGAGACGCCCGCCAGCGGCGAGCGCCCAGCATATATGAATGCGGCTCGAAAGCACGCCTAGATAATAGGCGTCGTCAAGAGCAATCGCAACGATCATATTGTCTGGCAAAATATCCCCATCGAGAAATACGAAGTAGCGACGACGGGCGCTTTCCACAGTCGCGATGTATCTTCCGAGCCCTGCGAGTGCAGGACGAAAGCTATTTCTGGGCTCGCCGAAAATCCACCAGTTGTGGCGGTAGGACGCCCTCGCATTATGGTCGCGCTCCGGCTTGACTCGTTCGGCAACCCGCTGGTAAACGGCGGCGAATTTGCGGCGCACGTCTTCCGCCGTGAGTCCCAGCAGGTCGATCACCATGACATTGCGCGGTCGCGCGGCGATGTCCTGTCCATTCATGTATCGCCGAATGTGCTGCATCAGTCGCGGATCTCGACCCAGGCCCAGCTCTCGTGCCTCGGCCGGTGTTACGATGAAACCCGAACCATGAAGTTTCATGCCTGGACAGCTAATACCCATGTTTGCTCGGAGTGGGCTGGCCGCGGTCACGTTTGCGCCTACTGTTAGATCGGCGTTTATTTTTTCCGGTGCGCCAAGTCAAGTCGATGCGCACTTCGCCATTCTCCGCCTCATATTCGCGAGCGACGCGGCCAAGCGTACCTTCGACATTGCCCGGCGCGACAACACTCATCGCTGTCCGAACTTCTGCGCCCCCCGTTGTTTGGTCGTATTTAGCCGTTGTCCATGGATGATCTGGAATTGCGAAAACGAGTGACGCAGGACTTTCCTGGTCGGTGAGATGAACTTCCACCATACGACGATTGAAAACTTGGGCGATGCTGGTAGTTGTAATGAATCCTGCGCGACGGACGGCGCCGCTCCGGACCATAGTCGCTGCGCGATGCCACCAATACATGACGAAATCTGCCGATTCCGGAACGTCTTTGTAGGTAGCGCGCAGCGTCTGGGCATATCCATCCCCAAGCTCGGCTCGCATACGCCAATTCCCAAGATAAGGCGGATTCCCCACGACAAAATCCGCCTGCGGCCATTCCGCTTTGCGCGGATTCACGTAATTCAGAATCGGCACCCGCGCTTTCTCATCCGGCACGTCCTCCCCAGTAACCGGGTGCTTTTTCAACGTTTGGCCGTCCCACCGCGTCACGGGTTTGCCCTTCTCGTCCCGAACGAGCTCGGCGCGATCATAGGCAAGCACCGCGTCACGGCATTCGATGTTTTGATAATCCTGAAGCACGGGCTCGGGCGGAGGGCTCACGCGCCCGTGCGTCCGAAAATGCCATTGCAGATAGCCGATCCACAAAACCAACTCGGCAATTTCCTTGGCCCAGGGTTTGATTTCGATACCCAAGAGTTGCCGCGGCGTTACGCGGATACCTTCGGCATGCAAAAGCTCCTGCCGCTCACCCATGTCATGGAGCAACGCTACGACCTCGCTCTCCATCCGTTTGAACAGGTCGAGCGTCACGTAAAGAAAAATTCCCAGATCCGCACGCAGGATCGAGCACCCGCGTGTTGGCCAGCTTCGTGTGAAATGCTCGCACGACCGCCCGTGCCGCCTCGGCTTTCCCGTCCTGGTACAATTTGCGCGCGGCGGTCTGCACGTTCTCCCAATCTTCGCGCAGCGGCTCCTCGATCGTGGGTCGCACGAGACGCTCGACGTAAGCACGCGGCGTATAATGCGCGCCGAGCTTGTGCCGCTCCTTGGGATCCAAATGCGCGTTCGAGCAGCGTACCAAAGATGGCCGGATCGACCGCGGACCAATCGCGATTTGCCGCTTCAAGGAGCAGGGCGAGCGCTTTCTTCGAAAGCTTCAGCGCGGAGGGTTGCTTGAAGAGCCCGCCGTTGAAGCGAAGAAGCTTTGGAAAAAAGGCGAATGACGTTCCTTCATTCATGGCTCGCCAAAGTCCCTCAACCGCACCAGGAAATGCAGGTGGATTGGGAAGCCAATGGTGTTCGAGCCCTTCTTTGAATAGCTGCGACGGCAATAGACCGACGGATTCGGCGAACATCGTAAAGAGGCAGCGCATGAGGAACTTGGCGACGGCCTCGGAGGGTTGTTCTCGGCCTCGAGCTGCTTGGCAAGCTCGGCGAGTTGCGCGGCGACCTCGCGCGTTACCTTCTCGGCGCGACGCGACGGATCGAGCGACAATGGCTCCGTCCAAATGGCACGCAAGACGTCGAGATGCTGGTGGAGGTCTTTAGATAAAGTCGCCGTTTTTGCGCGTTCGGAAAAGCAGGCCAGCGGCGGGTCCCATCGAAATCGGCATACAGCTCGAAAGCATATCCAATGTCGCAAACAATCAGGAACGGCGGCGGAGCATCGAGCGCCATGGCGTAGCCCAGGGCTTGTCCTCGCGCGTCCACCATGGCGAGATCCCAAGACTCGGTGCCGCGTTGCACCTTGCCGCCTTTTTTCGTTCCTTCCGCGGCGGCCTGCTTTGCTTCGAGCAGAAAACAACCGTGTTTGTAGAGGTCTGCGCGCTTTTTCGTGACTTTCCCGCCCTCGATGGCCATGGGGATGGGTTTCTCGAAAACGTACGAGTCACGCTCGGGATCCTTCGTTGCCGGCTGGGGTCGAGGAACGCCCAACACATCGCAGAGCTCCGTGAGAAAGAGGTCCTTGTTGGCGCGTTCGGAGGCGCTGGAGGCGCTCCACTTGGCGATGAAGGCGGCAACGTCCATGGTGGGGCCGCGAAGGTAGCGTACTTCGCGTTGGAGGGGGAACGAAAATTGTCGAGGACGAGTTGCTCGGCCCAAAGTCATCATCCCCGGCCGCTGAACGATGCCGACAGTCCTTGGGTCAATCCCCCCACGCAAACCGCACTCCTTGGTCAACCTCCCAACATCACGCCCGAACCATTCCGCACTCCTTGGTCAACCTCCCAACATCACCCCCCGAGCCATTCCGCCCGCTTTGGTAACCTTCCCATCATCGATCCACGCGCGGAGCGCATCTACCGGTAAGATCGCCACCATCGACCCTCGCGAAAACCGCACGCGCTGCGCCTGCATTGGCATTCGAGTTCCACGCAAACCGTGTGGTGTGCGGATCGAGCGGGGTGCACATGCCACCGGATCCCCCAATCCTTCGCACCGCGCATGCGGCGCGCAGCGCTTGAACGATGCTCGTGACGCTTGCAACGCCGATCGGGATCCCATAACGTCGATCCTCGCGCCGCTCATGGAAGAACTGATCGGAGGACGATACCGCACCGAAGAGAAGTTGGGTGCGGGGGGAATGGGCACCGTGTATGCCGCTACGGACACGGTGACGGGGGCTCGTGTCGCCGTGAAAGTGGTGGCGGCACAAGTGGCGGAAAACGAAGTGCTGCTGAGCCGGTTCGAACGCGAAGTGCGCGCGGTGCGGGCGCTGGAAACGCCGCATGTGGTGCGCATGTTCGATGCGGGGCGCGACGCGTTTTCAGAGCTGCCGTTCTTCGTGATGGAAGTGCTGGACGGCGACGACGTGGCGCACGTGGTCAAACGGCTGCGGCCGCTTCGTCCAGACTTGGTGCTGCGCATCGGAGCGCAAGCGTGCTCGGGGCTGGAAGTGGCGCACGCGGCGCGTATCGTGCATCGAGACATCAAGCCGTCGAATCTGTTTCTGGCGAAAGGTCCGTCACCGGGTGAACGCACGGTCAAGATCTTGGATTTCGGCATTGCGAAGCTGGTGCCGGAGCAAGGTTCGTCGGCGGGGGCAGGGGAGCTGACGAGTTTGACCGAGACGGGGAGCATGTTGGGGTCGCCTTTGTACATGGCGCCAGAACAAGCTCGCGGGCACAAAAACATCGATGCTCGCGCGGACATTTGGTCGCTGGGTGTGGTGCTTTATCAGGGGCTGACGGGGCGGACGCCGCACCCGTACACGGATGCGCTGGGGGAGCTGATCATCGCGATATGCACGGAACCGGCCGAACGGGTGGAAAAATTCGCGCCGTGGGTGCCGAAAGCCGTGGCGGACGTGGTGCATCGAGCGCTGGAGATCAACCCGGCAGCGCGGTTTCAAACGATGGCCGAGATGCGGGCAGCTCTGGTTTCGCTGTTGCCGGGGGGCTCGAGCATTCATGAAAGCATGATCGTGACGATGCCGGAATCCGAGCGGGTCGCGCTTCCGGAGGCCGCGACAAACGCTGCATCGGGGGGCTCGGATGGCACGGGCATGGGAGGTCGGACGATTTCGGATTTGCCGACGGCGCATTGGGCGGGTGCGAGCAGCGGCGCGATGCAGCTCGGGCCGGTGACGACGGCAGGCGCGCGTGGTTCGACGACGGTGGTGGCAAAGCGCGCGCACACGGGGATTTTGGTGGCGTCGGTGGTGGCGTTCGCGGCGCTTGGAGGTGTGGCGGCGTTTCTGCTCTTCGGTGGGGCTGCGACGCCGAAGGAGCCGGACAAACCTGCCGTTGCGGCGCAATCGGCCGCGGTTGTGGTGCCGACGCGGGTGGTGCGCGTGGGCATCGAGCCTGCGGGGGCGGAGGTTTCCGTGGACGGGCGTGCGGCGGCATTGCAGGACGGGGCGATCACGATCGAGGGGACGCTGGGAAGCTCGCACGTGGTGCGCGTATCGGCGGATGGTCGGACGGAGACGAAAGAGGTGATCATCGCGGAGCAGGGGGCGTCGCCGGATCGCGTGGTGGTGGGGCCCGCGACGACGGCGGCAAGCGCGACGGCGCCGGTGGGACCGGTCAAGAAAGGGACGCTTGCGCCGCGCACGACGGCAACGAGCAAGCCGCAACCGCCGCCACCGGGCGAGATTTACTTGGGGCGATGATGAAACCGGGCCAGGGCTTGGGCGCTCGCTTCGCGCGCGTGGGATGCGCGCTCGCGAGAGTTTTGTTTACGATGGGGGGGCCCGAGGCTCGCCTCCCGGTGCTTTTGCTGCGCAAAAGCACGGCGAGGCTCGGGCCCCCCCATACCCCCCCGGATTCGAACTGGAGCCACGCCAGAGAGTCCAAATCCTGGTCCGGTCTCCCACTCATCACGCTCCTTTGCATACTTGGTTTTTCCGGACGAGCTTTCGCCGACGGGCTCGCGGACGAAGCCGAGCTGCACTTTCAGCTTGGGACGAGCGATTATCAGAAGGGCGAGTACACGAGCGCGCTCGAGCATTACATGCTGTCGAATCGGCTGGTGCCGAACCGCCGCGTGGTGTTCAACATCGCGCGATCGTTCGAGCAACTGAAGCGATATCCCGACGCGCACCGATATTACGTGGACGCGCTCGATGGAGAAACGAATGCCGCGGCCATCGATGCGGCCCGTGGGGCGCTCGAACGGCTGACGCCATACGTTGCGCTGCTCGATGTGAAGACGGATCCGCCGGGTGCGACGGTTTACATCGATCGCAAAGACCTTGGGTCGCGCGGAAAGGCTCCGCGGGCGCTGGCGCTTGCACCGGGAAAGTACCGCGTCATCGCCGAGCTTGCGGGGTACGAGGCCGCTTCGAGCGAAGAGATGACGGTGAAAGTGGGAAGCGTGACGCCGGTTGCGCTGAAGCTGAAACGCATCGAAGGCAAGGTGGCGGTGACCGTGACGGGGGCGCCGAAAGCAGCGGTGCGCGTGGACGATGAAACGAGCGCGCCGGTGTGCACGGCGCCATGCGAGTTTTCGCTGCCGGTGGGCAAGCACGAGCTGTTCGTGACGGCGGATGGCGTGGCTGCCTCGCCGAGAATCATCAACGTGGTGGCTGGGCAAAAGCTCGACGTGGGGGTTGCATTACGTCCACCATCGGGCGTGGTCGTGGTGGGATCGACCGAGCCGGGGGCGCTCGTGACGATTGATGGCAAGCCGGCGGGATTCACGCCTGCGGTATTGCGGACGTGCCCGTGGGGCCGCGGCGCGTGCGCATCAGCGGGCCGGGATATGCGCCGGAAACGCGAGACATCGTGGTGCGTCAGGGCGGCCAGGTGGATTTGGGCATCATCGATTTGGTGCCGCAACGCGAAGTGACGGCGGTGTCGCGTTATGCCGAACGTATCGACGATGCGCCGAGCTCCGTGACGGTGATCGACGGCCGCGAAATTGCAGCATTCGGGTATCCAACGATTGCGGAATCGCTCCGCGGGGTGCGAGGTTTGGCATTGTCGAACGATCGCGTCTATGCATCGGTATCCGTGCGAGGCATTGGGCAGCCCAACGATTATGGCAGCCGCGTGCTCGTGATGTCGGACGGTCAAGCGCTCAACGACAACTTGCTGAACAGCTCGTACATCGGTTCCGACGGTCGAGGGGACTTGGGTGACGTCGAGCGAATCGAAGTGGTACGAGGTCCGGGGTCGTTGCTTTATGGAGCAGGCGCGTTTGCGGGCGTGGTGAACTTGGTGACGCGCGGGCGGGATGCGCCGAACAGCGTGCACGTGGGCATTGGCAGCTACGACAATGCGGTGTTGCGAGGTCGTGGTGGTTTTCAATGGAAGTTCGGGCAGGACAAGGGCGTTTGGGCGAGCGGCTGGGGCGCTCAGTCGGATGGTTTCGACGTGGAAGTGCCGCTGACGGGCGATCCATTGCCGACGCGCGTGCGCAATGTCGAACGATTTCAATCGGGTGGTACGGCGGGCCGGTTGTATTTGGGTCCGGCGACGATGCAATGGTTCGTGCATCATCGCACGCAATCGAGCCCCGTGGGTGCATATGCGACCGAAGTGAGCAACACGCGCAACTCATTTGCCGACACGCGGATGATGGTCGAAGCTCGGTTCGAGCCAAAAATATCGAATTCGGTGCAGCTTCTCCTGCGGGCGCATGCAAACAGGTACGTCTACGATGGGACGTACGCTTTCGCGGGCGGTCTCGATAACGTCGAACAACTCTCCGGATCGTGGCTCGGTGCCGAAGCGCGGGTCGTTTTCGCGCCGGGGCCTCGATTTCGTCTCACGGTGGGCGGCGAAGGACAGTGGCATCCCGAAGCAACGTTATCGGGCACCGAGCGTTCGCCGGGTCAGCCCGATTCGCGCTACATGAACGAGCGCCGGCCGTATCAATTTGCGGCAGGGTATGCGCTTGCCGAGGGCAATGTGCTGTCGTGGCTGCGGCTGAGTGGCGGCGTGCGTGTGGACGTGTACAGCACATTCGGCGCGGTCGTCGTTCCACGGGGAGCTGCCATCATCAAGCCTTCCAAGAGCGGCACGTTGAAGATCATGGGAGGTCGCGCATTTCGAGCGCCCAGCATTTACGAGCAGCTTTACAACGACAACGGTCAATCGCACGAAAAAGCGCTCACGCTGGACGCCGAAAAGATCGTATCGGGCGAAATCGAATACACGCATCGTTTCCTCGAAGATTGGGTGGCTCTTGGTGCCATTCACGGGAGCGTCGCGGACGACATCATCGAGACCGAGCCTGTACCTGGTAAAACGACCGTGCGGTATGCAAACCAGGACAAACGAATTTTGGTGCTTGGTGCGGACGCGGAACTGCGGCGTGAATGGCGCAAGGGCTGGATGCTTGCAGCGACGTACGGTTATCAACGCGCCCGGTATCTCGAAACGCCAGCGGGCGACGTGCAAGTACCCAACGTGCCCGAGCATCTCGGGAGCTTGAAGTTCGTGGTTCCGATTTTGCCGACGATTGCATTGGCTGGTATGCGAGCGACCGTGGAAGCCCCGCGATTGCTCTCGAATGGTGATAGCACGCCGACAGGGGTCGTGGCAGACTTGACGATGTCCGGCGAAATGAAGTCATTCGGGCTTCGTTATGTCGTTGGTCTGTACAACCTGACGGATCGTCGCTATGCGGTTCCGGTGACGGGCACGTTTCCAAGTCGTACCATGCCGCAAAATGGGCGCACGTTCTTGGTGGACTTGACGGGCACGTTTCCATGAGAGAGGTTCCGCAGGCTGCTGCGCATTGCGAATCGTCGGTCGGACTTGCTCAGCGTACGGAGTACGCTTCCGCCGTCCTCCCTAGCTTCGCAATGCTCGCGACGCCTGCAGAACCTCTCTCGGGCAGCCTCTCCGAGGTGGCCGACTGGCAACTTGGTTGACGGCTTCAGGTTTTGCTTTGGGTGAAAGTACTGGAATTTGGGATGGCATTCGGCTTGCTGGAAGGCTTGAGCATGAACTTGCGCACGATCTTTTCCGCTTTTGGTATGACGACGATACTGGCAGTTGCAGGCGACGCGGAGGCAACTTCGTTTGAGCCTCGGGACGACATGGCCCTGGTGGCGCTCGATGCGCGCACGGGAGAGCGACTTTGGACGCATTACCCGGAAAAACTCAGTCAAGCGACGACCGAGCTTTATCCGGATCACCTGGTCGTGCACGGACGCGTCGATACTACCACTTCGTCAAAAGAGTTTACCATCGGGCTCGATCCGGCAAAAGGTACGTTCATCAGTGATCCCACACCGATGGGCGCTCCCCTTGCCGTATCCGACACATTCGGGCAGCCGGAAGTGCGCCTCGACAACGGTTGGAAGCTTTCCTTCGATCCGGGTAATGACGAGAAACTCGATTTCGTCGACGGTCAAGGTAACGTCGTGTGGACCATTCAAGCCGGCGGGTTTCCGGAACACGTGACGTCGTGGCATGATACCGTGTTTTGGGAAATGAGTTATCCCGAAGAAACGGTCGTGTACGCGTACGAAGCTTCAGCGACGATGCCGAAGTGGACGTTCGATCCGAAAGCGCTGGTCAACGTCACGGATGAGCCGACGCATCGTCTTCATATCAAAGTTTTTGGTGATGATTTTTATGTGGGTTTGCACGAGCATTTGTTTTTGCTCGACCCAGCGACGGGCATGGTAAAAAGGCAATGGAACTTGTCGGCGCTCACGGGCGTTCCATTCGTGAGCAACACCGTATTGGATGAGGCTTTTTTCCATGGAGGGCTCGAAATGGCGACCCTTTCGGGAAATGCCGAGACGCTCGTGCTTGGTTTTGAAGGGCAAATCATCGCGCTCGATAGGCCGAGCGGCGATTTGTTGTGGCATGCTGATTCGCATACGGTTCCGTACGATCCGTATCCAATGCTGCACGACAAACTCGTCGTCGTGACGGCGCACGAAAACCTGGCCGGACCGCGTCCACCTGCGCCGCCGCCACCTGCGCTCGATCCCAGCGGGTGCTCGCTGGCTGGGGTATCGAGCGAATCGACGGGTGGTGGGAGTGCGCTGCTGATTCTGGGATTCGTGGGATTGTTCGGGCTGATGAGGCGATCGGAATCGATCCGCTCTATGCGAGCTCGGCGTCACGGCTAGCGGGATACCAAGTCTCGCGAAGTGAATGGGGATTTGGCTGTCCGAAAGATTGGACAGACGAACAGCGATGGTTTAATGTAGCCGCATGAGGCTCTCGTTCAACACGGCAGGTCCTTGCATCCCCGGCGAGCATTACATGGTGCCGCCTGGGCGGCGGCTCGGCGAGGTTCTCGAGCTCATCGACGAACGCAAGTTCTTCACGCTCACGGCAGGCCGGCAGACGGGCAAAACGACGAGCGCCCAGTGGCTCGTGCAGCACCTCAACGGTACGGGAAAGTGGTGCGCGATGCACGTCGACGTGCAGAACGCGCGCGACACGGATTCGCCGTTTCATGCGTTCAAGATCATCCGCGAAAACCTCGATCACGCTGTGCAGCGGGACCTTCCCGATGTCGGAGTGCCACGTGCGACGGCGCGAAAGCTCAATCCCTCCCGCAGCTTTCTTCTGCGCTACCTGCGCGACGTGGCTGCTCGAGCGCCGCATCCGGTCGTCATCCTGTTCGATGAGGTCGATTCGCTCATCGGCAAGGCCATGGTTACTTTCCTTACTCAGCTTCGGCTGGGATACATCGATCGGGCGCGAACGCCATTTCCCGCGAGCGTGGTGCTCATCGGCCAGCGCCAAGTGCGTGACTACGCCGTGAGCAAACGCGACCAGAGGGCGCTTTCGTGGCTGGGAACGTGCTCGCCGTTCAACATCACGGCGGAACCGAAGACGATTGCGCCGTTCACCGAGCCCGACGTGCAAGAGCTGCTCGAACAGCATACGACAGCAACGGGGCAACGTTTCGAGGCGGAGGCGGTGGCGCGCATTTACGAATTGGGGCAGGGGCATCCGTGGCTGACGAATGCAATGGCGGACCAGATCGTACGGCGGGACGTGCAGGACAGGAGCGTCGCGATTACGGCGACGCACGTGGACGCTGCGAAAGAGACGATCATCCTCGAGAGGCGGAGTCACATCGATTCGCTCGTGGCGAAGTTGCGCGAGGACCGGGTGCGGCGAATCATCGGGCCGATGATCGCAGGGTCGATGCCAGATGGCAGCTTGCTCGATGACGACCTTGCGTATGTGCTTGGTTTGGGTCTCGTGCGTACGCAGGGGCGTGGAGGCGGTCTCGAGATTGCCAACCCGATTTATCGTGAGGTGATCCCGCGCGCGCTAACGCATGCAACACAAATAACCATCGTTGTAAATCCGCCTTCGTATGTCCGCAAGGACGGATCGCTCGACATAGGCAAGCTCATGGCCGACTGGCAGGCGTTTTGGCGCAAGGATGGCCATCTCGCTGCCGAGGGGTTCGGCTATCGCGAATCCGGGCCACATTTGATGCTGATGGCGTTTTTGCAACGAATCGTCAATGGAGGCGGGCGCATCGAGCGCGAATATGGTCTTGGTCGCGGGGCGCTCGATTTGCTGGTCTGCTGGAAAGACGAGCAGCACGCCATCGAATTGAAGATTCGACGTGACACGGAAACCGAAACCGAAGCGCTCGACCAGGTTGCCGGATACCTCGACCGCCTCGGGCTCGGCGATGGCTGGCTCGTCATGTTCGACCTGCGCAAAGAGATTGCTTGGCAAGACAAACACTTCGTGCGCGAGATCGAGCACGCCGGCAAGCAAATTCGGATCGTGGGGTGCTGAGCATCAAGGGAAGTTGCGCGCCTTTACTTTCGCAAGGCGCGGGTCGGCGTCGAGCGAACGCGCGATGGCGGCAAGCTTTGGCGTGTGTTGCTCGAACCACGCTCTCCCGGGGCGCCAATGCACCATGACCCAAACGTACACATCGAGAACCGAAAGCCGATCGCCCAGGAAAAACGGGCCCTTCGCAACCGATTCCAGCAACTGAAAATGCTTGTTTCGTAATGCATCGGTGCTCGCGCGAAGCTCCTTCCGAGCGTCTTCGCTGGTGACGAACCGTTCTGGCACGTCGCCGTACGTGAACGTTGGGTAAACGGCCGCCACGAAAAACACGAGCCACCGCAAAAAAGCGGGCCGTGCAGCGTCTCCGGGGGCCGGTACGATGTTCGTCCCGGGCGCGAGGTCCGCCATGTAAAACGCAATTGCAGCGCTCTCCGTCAGCACGGACCCATCGTCGAGAACGACCGTGGGCAGTTGCAAGAGCGGGTTGAGCTTTTGCAGTCTGTCTTTCGCAGGACCCTCGACGCTCGGGTCCACGTCTTCTGTTTGGTAGGACAAACCAGTGAGCTCCGCGCATGCTTCGACGATGGCAGAACCCCACCCGGGAAAACTCAGGATCGTCAACATGGGGCGAAGCGTACGGCTGGGCATCGTCAATGTAAAACGATTTTTTGGGTGGGGCACAAATGTTTCTGTGGGTGCAGCTTTTTCACGGCGGGCATCGCGGCGATCAGCACGGAAACCCAATTCATGCTGCGCGATGAAATCGTGCTTCAATGTTGCTCGCGCAAATCGTGCTAGGCGCGTGCTTTTGACATCACGAACGTACATGAAAGCAATATCGTCCCGACGAGACTCGAAAGCAGAAATTCGGGAATGACATACGACGATATTTGCTTCGAGCAAGAAGGCGACGGCAGGGCATTTCGCATGTGCGGCTGTGCTGCGGGCAATTGGGCATGAATGGCTTGGCTTGGGGAGGTTACGATGGTGGACTATGAGCAGGAGAATGTGGTCTTGCGCAAGCGGGTCGCCGATTTGGAGGAGCGCCTAGCAAGGCAAGAAGCTGTCGGAGCGGACGAGCGGCGGTTTGCTGCTGAAAAGCAATCGACACGCATGGCGAAGATGTTGCAAACCCTCCTCGATAACCTCGACCTGGTCGTTTGGGCCATCGACGAGAGAGGTGTATGCATCTTCCACGATGGGAAAGGTACCGACGCCACCAGCATGCCTCGGGGGTCGCTCATGGGGCAGAACTTGCTCGAACTTTTCCCGGACACGGCGGGGCTCCGACGTGCGCTCGCAGGCACACCACAGCACGATATCAGCACCACCGAAAACGTTACCTGGGAAACCTGGTATGTGCCGGTGCGGGATCGTGACGGCGATCCGTGGAACGTGATCGGGCTTACGCTCAATATCACGGAGGCACATCAGGCGAAAGCAGAGCTCGAGTCGAAGCTTGCATTGATCGAAAGGCAGCAAGCCGTCATCGCGGACTTGGAGACTCCAATCATTCAAGTGTGGGATCGCATTTTGACGCTGCCGATGGTGGGGATGGTCGATAGCCGACGGGCCGCGCGAGTGACCGACGATCTACTCAATCAAGTATCGCGAACGCATGCGCTCTTTGCGATTCTCGATTTGACCGGCGTCGAAGTCGTCGATACGGCGACGGCGGGTCATATGTTGAATATCATTTCGGCCGTACGTCTTCTCGGGGCCGAAGGGATCATCACGGGAATTCGGCCGAACATCGCGCAGACGATCATTTCGCTCGGCGTCGACCTCTCGCGCGTGCGCACGCTCGCGACATTGCGCGATGGCCTTGCGTTCGCCATTCGAAGGCTCTCCGAACGCGAGTCTGCGACGAGCGTCCCCATTTTTCAGGCGGGCCCATAAAACAACTCACAATTCCCATTCGAGCCGCACCCTCGAACCGGGTGGTAATGACTCGAATGGCTGCTCTTTCGCATCGAGCTCTTCGTCGCTCGAGACGAGCTCTACCTCGAACGTCTCGCCGTAGTTCACGCCGCTCGTCAGTTTCACGTCGGCGAAGATCAACCAGTCCGGCGCGTCCGCCAACGCGATCTGAAGTGCCGCTATGCCGCCAGTCTGGGGCAACGAGGGGCTCGTCGTCACGAGAGGCTCGATTTTCAGCCGTTTCCCCGCGTGAGCTGCGACGCGGCCATACAGCGTCGCCAGATGAACGACCTGGTCCGGTTGAGCGACCGCGTCGGAATGGCTGTCCTCGGCCACGGAAGGCGCTACCGACGGCGGCACGGGCGGCGGCGCGATGGCCGGCGTCGGAGGACATTGCGCTGCAATGGGCACTGTCGCCATGGGCGGCGATCGATATGGGCTTGCCGCTACCATGTACGGCGGCGCGGCTTGATCGTAGTCAGCCGTGACGATTCGCTGCCCGGGTTCGATCATTGCGTCACAACCCCAAAAAAATAGCAATGACACCAATACACCAACCTTTGTCGGATGCACGTTCGTCCTGGCCATCCTCAGCCCCCTGTTTGAACCGTTGGGGCTTCGGATCGCCTCCGGCGTCCTTCGCCCCAAACCCCATGCTCGGTCGACGTCCCGAAGTTGTGAGAAAATGAACGAACACGGCGAATGCGCAATATAAATTTGTATGAAATGTATCTTTTGGAGTCGTCGAAAGGTTGATGAACCGTGCTGGGCGTGCGACTGCTTTGGTGGCGACAGAGCACGGCGCCGATCGAAACTGGAAAATCGACAAGCGCTATCGGTGTGTCAGCACACCAGATCCCCGGATCGTATCCCGACGATCCGGGGATCCAGCGAAAACGACTACCAGCCCCAAGGTCCGTAGTAACCGCCCCAAGGACGGAAAGTACGGTAGTACGGGAATGCGTACGGCCGGTAGTACGGGGCGTACGGCCGGTAGTACGGGATGTACGGTCGGATGAACGGCCGGTAGTAGCCATACCCATACCCATACGGGCGGTAGTACGGCCGGAATCCGCCGTAATACCCATAGCCACCACGCCAGCGATAGATTGCGTCGGCGCTTTCAGCCGTTTCACCCTCGTCGGCCTCGGCGACTTCAGCTCCTTCGGCATCATCATCGCCCAAGGCGATGCCTTCGTCTGCTACTTCGGCTTCGCCCAAGGCGATGCCTTCGTTTGCTTCTTCGGCTTCGGCTGCTTGGGCGTTCGTTGCCACCACGGTGGCCGCGGACAACGCAAACAGTCCCGCGATCTTCACGAGATGATTCATCTTTTTCCCCCTCTCGACGCGAACCCGAGCCGCGCACGAATCACCTCCCGGAGCTCGTGCCAACGTCCGGGCTCGACAATGCATACATGCGTCCGGACGCGTCCACGTCGAGCTGCCCATGACGATTTCCGTCCCAGGCGCGGATAGAAAAAGTGTAAATGGTGGCGTTTCGCCGTTCAGCGTTCGCCCGTCGTACCCTTGATCAGGAGCGCTGAGCGAATCGATTCATTCTTCAGGTGGAGAAATCGCCGTCGCTCCTCGTCTTGCGCGAAGCTCGCGAAATCCTCGTCACTCGGAAAGCGGACGATATGGATTTCGTAAGGCACCTCGATGTGACTTGCGACGATGCTGTCGGCGTTCGGCCGAATTCGCAAGAGAAGCTCACCGTAGTGCTTGGCGATCAGCGGAATGGCGACGTCTTCGAATTGGTGAAAGACGTCCTCTTTGCCTGGGTGCACGTACACGAGCTGGGTCAGGTGAATCATCGAGCGCGGATGGTATCATGAAGGCGTGGCAAGCGCCCATCGTGACGATGGCTGACGCCATTGTCAGTCGCAGAACCCGTTCGAACAATCGTTGCTCAGACATTCTTTGTTGGCGTCGCACGGGTGACCTTTCAAACCCTTGCAGACGTTCCACTTGCATTCCCCACTGGCGCAACTGGCGTCGCCTCCGTTGCATGGTTGCCCATTGGCGATCTTGCACGCACCCGTGCCATTGCAGACGGTCGTGTCCATGCAGGCGCCATCTTGCTGGTATAACGGCACGTTCGTGCACGTGCCTTTGCTGCCGGCGACGTTGCAGGCCATGCAATCGGTCGTGCATGCACCGTCGCAACAAACGCCGTCCGCGCAGAACCCGCTGGCACAATCGGCATTCGTGGCGCACGTATCGGCAATGGCTTTCAAACAATTCCCGGCACCATCGCAGACACGATTGCCGCTGCACGCAGTGCCTGCCGCGACGGGCGAATGAACGGGGGTCGTTCCGTTGCATTCGTCGATGGTGCACTCGTTGCCGTCGTCGTTGATGTCATTGGGCTCGGCAACGTCGACCGGGTTTCCCGCTCCGTCGCAAACACGCGCTTTGCAGTCCCCTGCCGCTTGCGTATCCAAAGGCTTTCCTTCCAGCACTTGCTGTTGACACATGCCCGCATTGCACACGGAAGCGGTGCAATCCGTCGCTCCGCCGGCGCAATCCGCATCGTTTGTGCACCCCACGCATTGCCCGTTGCCATTGCACGCGAGGTTCGTCCCGCAAGGAGTGGCTTCCGCAGAGTTCTCGTGCGATGGTACGCCGCCGATGCACACGTCCTCCGTGCATTCCAGGCCATCACTCTGCACGTCACTGTCGTCGTCGATTTCGATTTCGCCACCTGTGCCATCGCAAACGACGATTTTACAATCGCCCGTCACCTGGTTCGTGACGGGTGTGCCAGCCGTTACGGGAATTTCCGTGTTCACGCCCATTTTGCAGACGTGCTCGAAGCATTCGCTATGCGATGCCATGGGCGTCGCCACACCGTCGAGGGTCTTGGTGACGCAGAGGAACGTGGCCACGTCACAAGAATTCATGGTGCACGCATTTCCATCGTCGCAATCGGCGTCAGAAATGCACACCTCGACGGATGGCGTCTCCGTGAGTGGCTCGAAGCGAGCGTCTTGCATGGGGCAACCGGCAAGGCTCGTGCAAAGCACGACGCTGAGACCGAAGAGCCCCAGGGACAATTTGCGTTGGTTCATCATTGGAAGCTCCTCGAGATCCGTGCGCATGATAGGTTTCACCTTTCTCGCAAAGCTCAATACAAGGTTTCGCGGCGTCGCTTCGTCGTTGGGTGAACGCTACGATCGGTCGCCGATTTCTTGGTGGCCGGCGCGATGTCCTCCTGCTTTGGAGGAGCCGTTTCGGCGGGTGGCGCATCCGTCGGTGCCGCAGCGGCGGTTGCGGGATCCGCCACCACCGTGGGCGGCGACGGCGACGGCGGCGGAGTCGACGTCGTGGTGACGTCTTCCGCTGTCGTCGTGGGCTCCGCTTCCGTGCGATCAAGTTGAGAATAAAGAATGCCTCCAGCGATGATCGCGATGATGGCAATCGCGAACAGACGTTGCACGGCGCGCATTCGCGAACGTTTCTGCCCCTGCGTATCCGTGGGGACATTGCTCATTTGCAGAGGCTCCGGCAATGGCGCCGCCAAAGTCAAAGGCCGCTCGGGTGGCGGCGTGGGCGGCGGCAAAGGCCCGAAAGCCGGCAAACCAGGCGAAGAAGCGCGAGCAGCCATGGTTGATTCGACCGTCGGCGGCGGGGGCGGCAAAGGCACCACGCGTCGCATGGCCTGCGGTGCCAGATCAGCAGACGAAGCGTCGCGAGGTGGCACGGGTGGAGGCAATGGCAACGGAACGGATGGACGCCGGATCGTTGCGTCGGGGACCGACATCAATGTAAGGCGTGAAAGCTCGGCAAGTCCCAAGACGTCGGCGTCGGCCGGCGAGCCATTGTCGTTCGTAAGCTTGGAAGCAGCACGGACGTGCGATTGCGACGGCTCGATCGATGAAGCCTCGTGGAGAGAATGGTCGCGTATCTGCGTCACCGCATTCTCGTCCTCTTCGTCGTCATCGAGCTCCATGCATACGAAAAAGCTTTTCGTCGCCAGGTCGAGACCCGCATTGGACAAATAAGCGACGTTGTCCGCTTCCCCGCCAGGAGTATCACCTTTGAACAAGATCCGATGACGATCGCCCGCAATGGCGTCGGGCCGAATCAGCCTGAGGACCAGTCGACTGTCCGTCAGCGTGTCGGTCGCCTCGTATGTCGTGCTGGTCCGATCATCCTCGACATGGCGAAGAATGCGATAGCGACCATGAAACAGATCCCCTTCGCGCATTCCGGCGAAACCATCTTGGAGCATACACTTTACCCCCGCGTTGACGACGACGTGGATTCGTCCCCATCGGCATTCCGAACACCGTCTGGATGAAAACCCGTTCTGGCCCGCTAAACGCCCATCAGCGCGAATACCCTCGCCATCGCCTATTCCACGAATTCACGAATCGTGCTCGGTTCGCAAGCGTTGTGCCATGGCCCACAGTCGAGGCGCCGTCCGCCATTTACGAAAAGATGCGTGCGTGGCGCGCCTGCTCGTGCGGCTTGCGCGCATGTGGTGCCGTGAATGAGCAGGGAGCGCGCACATCCGTTCGATGTTCGTCGTCGGCGAAACCAGCGCCGGCACGAGCATCAGCATTCGCGTGCCGATGCCCTGATGCAAAGCGTCGCGGTCGCGTGGGCCGCACCAAAGCCGCGAATCGAATTGCGCAGTCCTTAAAACAAATCTTTCCGCTGTCATTCGAACAGTCGTGAATTGTTGCATGGTGCAATGCGACATACGCGGTAAAACTCACAACCAGACCGTTTGAACCCCAATGATTTGGCGGTGCGCTCACATATAAAACAAATACTCCTGAATCTTGACAAACTCGTCGGAATCCTGCGATGTTAAGGCTGAGGAGTTGTGCCATATGAAACATATCGGTCGCGGTGAACTGTCCTGGTTTGCCAGTGCATCGTTGATCACCATCGTGGTGACGACGACGGGTTGTGGATCGGTGGCTTCCGAAGGAGCGAATGGGGGCGGGGGGGGGATCCGGGGGGTTTGGGGGCAGTCGTGCAGTCGATGTCATGGATGACGCTTTCGATCGACCGAGCGGTGAATCGGTCAATGAGGCGCTCGCGTTGCCTCCTGTGTCGAATGCGCAGGCATGCACGTTACATTCGCAATGTGCGAGTGGCTTCTGCATCGATGGGTTTTGTTGCGATAGTGCATGCGACAACAAGTGCATGGCGTGCAGCGCGGCGAAAAAGGGCGGCGGATTGGATGGCGTGTGCGGATCGGTCAAGTACGACACCGATCCGGAGAATGAATGTTACGCGGGAGCGTGCGACGGCAAAAATGTCTGCAAATACTACAACAGCATGCCGTGCACTTCGGCGGCGCAGTGTTTGTCGAATTATTGCGTCGACGGCTTTTGCTGCAACAACATTTGTATGGGCTCCTGCCAAGCGTGTTCGGCGGCGAAAAAGGGCAGTGGCAGCGATGGCGTCTGCGGGCCGATAGCCGCGGGGAGCGATCCCGATAACGAATGCAACCCCGGTGAATGCACGAGCTCGGGGACCTGTAATCAGGGGCAAACGCTGCAAGCGAATGGCACCGCGTGCACGTCTGCGGCGCAGTGTCAATCGGGATATTGCGCCGACGGGGTATGTTGTGACAGTTGGTGCTTGAGCTCGTGCATGGCGTGTACCGCGGCCAAAAAAGGCAGTGGCACGAATGGCACGTGCGGGCCGATTGCGAATGACAAGGATCCGGACGAGGAATGCTGGGGCGGGTCTTGCGATGGGCAGGGCATGTGCAAGCAGTACAACGGCGTTCCTTGCACGACATCGGCGCAGTGTTTGTCCGGGTATTGCGTGGACGGCTTTTGCTGCGGCAATCATTGCGGCGGCGTGTGTTACGCGTGTTCGTCGGCCAAAAAAGGCAGCGGGTACGATGGAGTGTGCGGTTTCATCGGTGCCGGCAAGGACCCCGACAGCGAATGCCCGACAGGCGAATGCAATGGCGCAGGCGTATGCACGGCGGCGCCGCTTCTGAGCAACGGCAGCGCGTGCTCGGTGAATGCCGCATGTGCGTCGGGTCATTGCGTGGACGGCGTCTGTTGTGACAATGCGTGCACCGGCTCATGCAAAGCTTGTACTGCGGCGAAAAAGGGCCAGGGAGCCGATGGCACGTGCGGCGCAATCAAGTACGACACGGATCCGGACGACGAGTGTTATGCCGGAGCGTGCGACGGAGCGAACGCTTGTCGCTACTACAACGGCTTTTCGTGTTCGGCGTCGACGCAGTGTTTGTCGAACTATTGCGTCGATGGCGTTTGCTGCGGCAACATCTGCAATGCCTCGTGTTACGCTTGTTCTGCTGCGAAAAAAGGCAGCGGGTACGATGGCTCCTGTGGTCCCATTGGCAACAACATGGACCCCGACAACGACTGCGGTCTCGGCGTATGCAATGGAGGTGGTGGTTGCAAATACCCCACGTGCAGCACGAACGCCGATTGCCCTTCGGGCGCTTCGTGCGTCGCGAGCGTTTGTTTGTGCAATCTGGGGTATGCGGGTGATGGTCTCGTGTGCACGCCTGGCATTCAAGTTGAAACTGGCGAAGGAAGCTCGTGCGCGCGGCTCGTGGATGGCACCGTCAAGTGTTGGGGCAGCAATGCATTCGGCGAGCTTGGGCTGGGCAATACGATCCATCGCGGCGATACGCCCGACGAAATGGGCGGCAACTTGCCCACGGTGAACCTGGGCATCGGGAAAACGGCGACGCAGATTGCCGTGAAAGGTCGCTTTGCGTGCGCGCTCTTGAATGACGGAACGGTCAAGTGTTGGGGCAGCAATAGCGCCGGGCAGCTCGGCCAAGGTCATACGATCAACCGTGGCGACAATCAGGGCGAAATGGGTGATGCGCTCCCGCCGATCAACCTTGGTGCGGGAAAAACGGCGGTTGCCATTGCGGCCGGGGCCGAGCACGCGTGTGCCATTCTGAACAACGGCACCGTCAAATGCTGGGGCGCCAATGCCAGCGGTCAGCTCGGTTATGGTGACGCGATTCGTCGTGGTGACAACGCAGGCGAAATGGGAGATGCTCTGCCGGTGGTCAATTTGGGCAGCGGCAAGACGGCGGTTGCCATCAAAGCGGGCTTGTATCACACGTGTGCACGGCTCAACGACGGCACGTTGAAGTGTTGGGGCAACAACAGCCAAGGGCAGCTTGGTCTGGGCGATGCGCTCGGGCATGGCGACGAACCCAATGAAATGGGCGACGCGTTGCCTCCTGTCGATTTGGGCGCCGGCAAAACCGTCGTCTCGATGGCGCTCGGCAGTTATCACACCTGCGCCATTTTGAACGACGGCACCACGAAATGCTGGGGCAATAACTTCTATGGGCAGCTCGGGCTCGGCGATACCTTGGCTCGAGGTGACGAGCCTGGCGAAATGGGTGGCGCCGCCCTTGCGGCCGTCAATGTGGGCACGGGCAAAACGGCGGTTGCCATTTCCGTTGGAGGCAACCACACGTGCGCCATTCTCAATGACCGCAGCGTCAAGTGTTGGGGCAATGGCGTCGATGGGCGCCTCGGTTCGGGCGATACGCTTGCTCGAGGCGGCACCGCGGGCGAAATGGGCGACAGCCTGCCGATCTTGAACCTCGGTACGGGCAAGACGGCCACGGCGATCAGTGCAAGCTGGCATTCGTGCGCGGTGCTGAACGCCGGCACATTGAAATGCTGGGGCTACAATTCGACCGGCCAGCTCGGCCTGGGTGATATGGTTACTCGAGGCGACAATCCGGGCGAAATGGGCAACAATTTGCTTCCGGTGAGCTTGTCTTGGTGAGCGCGCCGTTCGCTTCGTGAATTGCTGGGCCGCAAGTGTCCGATTTTGGGACGTCAATCCCAGAATCGGGCACGGCCTCGAGCGCACCCCGCGGCGTTTCGTCGTGTGCGGGTACTCCACGCCGCAATGGATTGTCCAAACGGACAGGACGAGCTTTCCGCTTGCTTGACTTCCTGCCGCACCTGGTCAACAGTACTTGGCGTTCGCTGGAGGTGTCCCCGTGAAGTTCAATCCTGCCCTCGGAGAATCCGACTTTCGTAAGGTGCGTGAAAGCGGAGCTGGTTACCTCGACAAGACCAGCTTCATCAGCGAGGTGCTGGGCGACATGAGCTCGGTAACGCTCTTCCCACGGCCTCGGCGGTTTGGCAAGACGCTCAACCTGTCTGCCCTGGCGTATTTCCTGAGGCAGAGCTCCGAGGACGTGTCGCACCTGTTCGAGGGCCTTGCGGTCACACGCGATGCGCGGGCTATGGCGCACTTCCAGAAGTATCCGACGCTCTACGTGACGTTCAAGGACGTGAAAGCGACGACGTTCGAGCAGATGCTCAATGGCGTTCGGACGCAAATCGGGGCGCTCTTCGTGGAGCATGCTTATCTGCTCGATGACCCGAAAACCGATCCGATCACAGCGAATACATTTCGTCGTTTCTTTGATGGCACAGCGTCCAGGCAAGACGTTGAGAGCTCTTTGTGGATCCTGTCACGAGCCTTGTTCGCTCATCACCGGAAGCATGTCGTCATTCTCGTCGACGAATACGACACGCCCATTCAGGCGGGATATACGCACGGCTACTTCGACGAGGTCGTTTTGCTTTTTCGGAACCTTTTTTCGGCGGCGCTCAAAGACAACGTCGCGCTTTTCAAAGGGGTGCTCACGGGCATCTTGCGCGTGTCGAAAGAAAACATGTTTTCGGGGCTCAATAATATTCAAGTATATTCGATTCTCGATCGCGACTACGCAACGTGTTTCGGCTTCACCGAAGACGAAGTTGCGTCCATCGTCGATCCCACGCGTTTGGAAGAGGTACGCACCTGGTACAATGGATATATTTTCGGCGGCCAAGTCATCTACAACCCCTGGTCGATCCTCAATTACATCAAGCGAGGCATGCTTCAGCCTTATTGGGTAAATACAGGCTCGAGCGACCTCATCGAGCAACTTGCGGCGAGGCAAGGGATGGCGCTTTCGGAAAAATCGTCCGCGCTGCTCAACGGGGAGACCATTGAAATTCCCATCGATGACAACATCGTGCTTCGGGACATCGAAAGGCAGCCGGATGCGCTCTGGAATTTCTTGTTGTTTTCGGGGTATTTGAAAATCGCAAAACTAGATTTTCACATGGGTCGCTATACCGGTCATTTGTGCATTCCGAACAACGAAATTCGGCAAGTGTACGAAGACATGTTCCGCAACTGGCTCAAGAAAGCCGACCCCGACTGGTCTCTGACGAAAGATTTCGTCAAAGCGTTGCTCGGCGGAGACGCAGCAAGAGTGCAAGAGTTGTTGGGACGCATTCTCCTCACCGCCATGTCCTATCAAGATCCCACCGGACGCGCGCCGGAAAAGTTGTACCATGGGTTCGTCTTGGGGCTCTTGGTGCATTTGGAATCGCAATACGATGTCCGATCGAATCGAGAATCGGGCTATGGCCGTGCCGACGTGCTCATGCGGCCGAAAACGGCAGGACAACCGGGTGTGGTGATGGAATTCAAGGTGCCCTTCGGGAAAGAAACGCCCGAACAAGCGCTGCTCGAGGCAGCCAAACAAATTCGCGAGCGTCAATATGCAGCGGAAGTGGCGAGCGCCGGCGCCGCACCCGTGCACGAATACGCCATGGTTTTCGACGGGAAACAAGCGTGGGTGAAACGCGTCGACGAATTGATTGGGTAGCGTAGCATTCAGCCGGTCAAAAGGCGATTTTGGTTCAACGACGTGCGCCCGCGATATTCGCGGTAAAGACGCGCCACGGTCGTTACGAGCCTCCCCGGATCGATCGGCTTGGTCAGGTGTTCGGCATATCCGGCATCGAGCGCTCGATCCCGATCCTCGATGCGCGCAAATGCCGTGAGCGCAATGGCGGGCAGTGGCGGGTGACCATTTGCAGAACAACTCCGCGCTCGAATGGCTCTGAGCAGCGCGTACCCGTCCATCCCCGGCATGCCGATGTCACTGACGAGCACATCCGGTCGCGCGGAGTCGAGCACCCTGAGCGCTTCGGCGGCGGACGCTGCGCTCACGACTTCCGCTGCAGATTCCTCCAGCACCCGTTGCACGAGCTCCCGCGTATCCGGCTCGTCTTCGACCACGAGGACACGTATGCCATCCAGCGTCGATCCGCCCGTCGAGCCCATGGTTCTCGTTCCTGACGTGAGCGCATATTGGTCCGAGGATCGAGCGAGCGGGAGCTCGACGGTGAACGTCGCACCTCGGCCGACGCCTGCGCTCTCCGCGCTCACCCGCCCTCCGTGCAGCTCCGACAGGTGTTTTACGATGGCGAGACCCAAGCCCAAGCCGCCGTATTTGCGCGACGACGACGAATCTTCCTGCCGAAATCGCTGGAAAAGCTGCGGCAAAAATTCCGGAGCAATGCCTTGTCCCGTATCGCTCACGGTAATGCCGGCCCATTCGTCGCGCGCCTCGACACGCACGTCGACAACGCCGTCGCGAGGTGTGAACTTGATGGCATTCGACAAGAGATTCCACACGATTTGTTCGATGCGCGCAGGGTCTCCGAGGAGCGGTTCTTCGATGGGATCGATGTCTGCACGAACCGTGACGCCTTTTGCTTTCGCGATGGGACGAATGGTTTCGATGGCTCCGCGTGTCAAGGTTCCGAGATCGACGGGCGAAGCATCGAGGTGCATTTTGCCGCTCACGATGCGCCCGACGTCCAAGAGATCCGATACGATTTGTGCCAGCACGCGTGCATTGCGTTCAATCACGTCGAGGCCTCGGTCGAGTTTTTCCTGGTCGCGCTTCGGCCGTTTGAGGATGTCGGTCCATCCGAGGATCGCGGTGAGCGGCGTTCGAAGCTCGTGGGATATCGTCGCAAGAAACTCGTCTTTAAGCCGGCTCAAGCGTTCGGCTTCGGCGCGCGCGGCGCGTTCGCTTTCCTCCGTGTGTTTGCGGTCGGTGATGTCGAGGTTGATGCCGATGAGTCGCGTAGGACGGCCTTGGTCGTCGCGGAGGACGCGGCCCAGTCCAAGCAGCCAGCGCACGCCCTTTTGGGGGTGCTCAATCCGAAATTCGGCGCGGTACGTATCCTCCTCGCTGGGGTCGCGCGCCAAAGTTCGCGCGGCGGCTGCTTCCTCCGCTGCTCGCTCGTCGGGAAGCAACGAATCTAGCCAGCTACGAAGGTTTGTGACAGGGTTCGTTTTAGGATCTCGCCCGTAAAGCGCGTAGTTCGTGTCCGACCACGTGAGCTCGTCGTGGACGATGTCCCAGTCCCACGTGCCAGCGGAAGCTGCATCGAGTGCCAAGCGCAGGCGCAGGTCGCTTTCACGCCAAGCTCGTTCGGCCCGCTTCTGATCCGTGATGTCGAGTGTGACGCCACCAACAGCGACGATGCCGTGCGAATCGCGGACAGGGAACATCGTCAAAAACAGATTGCGCTCTTCGCCTGGATGTGTGGGCAGCCCGCTCGTGCATGCCAACGATTGCAGGGTTTCTCCCGTATCAAAGACGTGTTGAAGATTGCCTTCGACTTGGGCGACCTGATGGGGTGGTGTGAGGTCCGCAACAGAGCGTCCGGCAAGCTCTTCGGGAGCAAGCCCAGTCATTTTCGCGAGGGCTTCGTTTGCCCGAATGTAGCGTTTGTCTCGGTCGATAAGGGCAAACCCTACGGGTGCATGCGAAATGAACGATTCGAGCTCGGCGGTGCGCCGTTCGAGCTCGGCGTTGACATTGCGCAGCGCGGCTTCTCGAGCGGCCACCTGCTGCTCGACATTGATCAAGCGTTCGATTTGCTTGTGCAAGCGGCCGCTTATGGTGCTGATGATGAGCCCGATGGCAGAGAACGACCCGAGGCGCAGGACATTTTGAAAGGTCATCGGAATATCGAACTGCCCGGTGGGCTGCATGAAGTAATAGATGCCCAACGCGGCGCTCGTGGCGGTGGCCAAAACGCCGACCCAAAAGCCGCCGAGCGCCGCGCAAATGGCGACCGGGATGACGAACACGACGAGCGGCAAGGTGCCCTCCAAAAGCGGATTGAGGCTCTGGCGAAGCAGCAACGCCATTCCGACGGTGGCGACGACCAAGAGCGCGCCGCCACGGGTGAGCGCCCACGGGTTTTTGGTCCCGACCCGTGCTCGAGGCCGCGTGCCAGCAATACCGGTCATCAATGCGCACATAGCGCCAGTCTGCCAATGCGAAAGCCAAGATTCGCGCATTGCAGACGAGCACATGCGTGTTCAGCTTTGCCCATTCAAAAATATTTCTTTGCGTCTTTACGCCTCCGCGCCTTCACGTGCGTTCTTCGTGCTCGAAGGCGTTCATGCGAGCGCCCTGTGGCGCTCCTTCATCTCTTTTTTGGCAAAAACACCGCTCGCGCCTGAGGTCCCTTGTCGCCGTGTTCCTCGACGAACGTGACGTCGCTGCCGACTGCGAGACTCTCGAACTTGCCGTTGTGCACGCTGTTGCGATGAAAGTACACCGCGACTTCGTCGGGTCCCTCGATGAATCCGTATCCCCGATCCGGATAAATCGACGTAACTTTGCCCCGCGGGTGTTCCTCGTGCGCTTTCACGTCGCCCCGCTCCCGTCGCGCAAAGTCCTCGAGCTCGCGGCCGACCGCGTCGAACGCATCTCGCAGCGCGACATAGACGTCCTCGTGAAATCGCTGCGGCGGAGGTGTCTTGTCACCGACGAGCTCGCACCCTGGCACCCTGACGTCGACGCGAACATGGTACGCGAGCCCGCGCGCTCGATCCTGCCGAGCGCCCTGCTCTTCCACGACGACGCGGCACGAAATCATGCGCGGGAACAACCTCTCGAGCTTCGCTACGCGCTCGCGCACCGCTGTCTCGATGGCGTCCGAGTGAGCCATGTTACGAAACGTCAATTCCAGCGGGATCATCATGCACGACACCTCCTCCTTCCTCCGTAATGCCCGCAGGCTCACGAAGAAAGCGCCATTTGATAACGGGTCAGGATCTGTACGCTCGCTTCGCGCGCGTGGGACGCGCGCTTCGCGAGGCTAGTTACGATGGGGGGGCGCGCGCCTCACCCCCTAACCCCCTCTACCCTCGCGCCTACGGCGCGGCGGAGAGGGGGAACGACTGCTCTGCCCCCCATCCCCCTGGATTTGGCCCTTCCCCGCTTTCGACCCGCTCTCACCCCGTCGCTTTGAGCGTCCGCGGCATGAGGTACGTCGTGAACCACGCGCTGGCCAGCCGAGCGACTTGCTCCAATGCGCCAGGCTCCTCGAAGAGGTGCGTCGCATGCGGCACGAGCGCGAGGTCACGCGGGCCGCCAAGCAGCTCGAAGGCCTCCTGATTGAGCGCGAGCACCTCGTGGTCGGCACTTCCCACGATGAGCAGCGTCGGCGCGACGACTTGCTCGAGGTACGAGCCGGCGAGGTCGGGCCGCCCGCCGCGCGAAACGACCGCGGAAACTGCGCTTGGTCGCTTTGCGGCAGCAATGAGCGCCGCGGCTGCGCCGGTGCTCGCCCCGAAATATCCAATCCGTAGCGACGTCGTCTCGGGCTGCGTGTGCACCCACGATGTCGCATCGAGCAGCCGCGTGGCGAGAAACATGACGTCGAATCGGAGCAGCCCCGTCTCCTCGTCTTCAGCGCCCTCTTCTTCGGTGAGAAGGTCGAAGAGCAGCGTGGCGAGGCCCGCGCGCTGGAGCTCGCTCGCGACGAACCGATTGCGAGGGCTATGGCGGCCGCTGCCGCTGCCATGCGCGAAAAGAACGAGGCCGCTGGCACCGGTAGGAATCGTCAGATCGCCTTGAAGCCGTACGCTACCGGCTTCGATGTCCACGCTGAGCTCGCTCATTTGCGGGCGGTATCGAAACGACATGAGCGCGTCATGGTGTCTCGCCCATGGAATCGCCATGGGAATGCTGTCTCAAGAGTACAGAATCGATAGTAGCAGCGAGAGGAAGAGCGCGAGAAGCGCGCCCAGAAAGAGCAATATCGAGATTTTCAAGTAATATAATTTTTGCTTTGCGACCCACGTTGCGAACATGGCTTGCTCGAGCTGGTCCCTTCGGTAGGTCTCGTCGGTGACGTAGGCTGCGTGGACTTCGAAATTATCAGCGTCGAGGTCGGCGAGCTCCCAAAATACACTGGGTGATTTCAGCAGCGGCTGGACGCTTTTTTCTCGAAGTACCCGTTTTCTTTCGATTCGAGGCCATAGGCAACAAACCGAAGAAATGCAGCTCATGACGCCAAAGCAACAAAAAAGCGCAAAAAAGATGCCCGAGAAAAAGGGCAGCGTCGAGGACGTTTGCTGGGTCGTCTGAAACGCCGCGAACGCGAGAATGGCCCCGCCCGCTCCGAGCAGGGCCATCGCCTTACCATCCGTCGCGCTGATCCATGTCTCGGCGGATTGCCGCAACGTGACCAGCTTATCGGTCGAATTGGTAAACGTTGCCTTCTCCGTCGCGCGCCGCTTCATGGTGCATTCCCTGCCGAGCCTTTCGACACGAGCAGCTCCGCAATCGCATCGTCGATGGCGTATCCCGATGCTTCCTGGAAAAACGTAAACCCAGGCGACGGGTTGACCTCGAAACAATACCATTCCCCATCCGGTGTGCGTCGCAAGTCGACGCCGGCCACCCAAAGCTGCATGGAATGAGCCATCCGAATGCATTTCTCCGCGATATCGTCGGGCAACGTGGCCGCCTTCATTTTCGTCGAGCCTTTGAGCCTCGATGCGTAGCGGTAATCGTCCACGGTCGTGACGATACGAGACGCGAATACGGCATCGCCGACCACGTGAACGCGGTAATCTTTTCCAGGAATCCGCCTCTGGAATTGCGTCGGGCACGCGGGCAGCTTCGCGAGCTTTTCGCGCTGTTTTTTCGCGGAAAACCGCGAAACGATGCTGCGCACGCCGCTCGTCGATTTGTAAATGATCGCCCCATGCTCCGCTTCGAAACCGCACACGTCTTCGGCCGATGTCGTGATCATCGTCTCCGGCACGAGAAACCCGGCAGCCTCGATCATCATTGCCTGGTAAGGCTTCGACCCATTCGGCGCCATGTCCACGGGGCGATTGACGACGAATGCATCGGTCATTTCGCACCACGACGTGAGAATGTCGTCGATTTGTTGCGCACGTGCATATAGCTCGCTTTGTTCTCCAGCGCCCGCCACGGCAGGCACGCGAATGGATTCGTAGGGCCGCAAATAGGCCGCCGTGACGCTGGCGAGGTCCAGTTTTTTCTCGCCAATGGTCAACGTGCCGGCGATGTTTGCGGACACCTCCATTTCGACTTCAGCCGAAACGACGTCGTGCTGATTGAAAAAGAAATGGGGCGCATTTCGTTTTTCGAGCGCGCGGAGCACGGTGGCGACAGGTTCGTCGCCGGGCAAACCCCAAACGAAAATCATGGGACCATCTCCTTTTCACGAGCTTGCTGGCCGCACAGAATCGAAAGCACGGCGCCCTCGATGTCGGGGTCGTCGAGGTCCACCCACGTATCTGCATGAACGAACACTGGATTGTCGAGCGGCCCTTCGAAGTAGGTCGTGACGAGTCGTGCATTGGCAGCGCGAGCCACCGCGAGGGCTCGGTCGGCGAGCGCCTCCGACCGAGCCCCGATGCATTCGTTTTCCACGACCGTGACCACTTCGGTCACGATGGGCTTTTCTTGATTCGATTGCCGCGACGATCGGCGTACCGGACGAACCGGCACGCCGGCTTTGCCTGCCACATGAAGCCATTGTTCGGGCCGAAGCATGGGGCCCGCGAGGGACGTCGACGTGGGTCGCCCGAGCACAGGACAGGAGAGAGCCGAGAGCCACGCGAGGAGAAATGCAGTCATTTCCGTGGCTACATAACTGCGGTCACTCGCGCGAACATACGTGACATCCGACGGCAATGCCGCGTGCATTCGTACGAGCACTCCGCGTATGCATGATTCATCCACGTCGCAATCGACCATGGCTCTCGCGCTCTCTTTCCCGCCAGCGCGGTAGCTGAAGCCCCATGCCGAAAGCATTTCGGGCAGGACAATCCTAGCGCCCACGTATTGCCAACGATCGACGAGCGCCGCGGCCCCTTCGTCCGCGCGATTCGCAAGCACCAGGATCATGACATCACCTCACGCATTCATTTCGGTTATTCGGTGTCCTCGTCCTCGGGATCGAAAGCGGACAAACCTACCTCGGGCCGTTCGTCTTCGTCGATGAACGGCGTCCACTCGTCGATCTCCGATTCTTCGTAATGCATGTCGTCGACGGGCAAGTCGCCGACCGGATCGTTGATTCGGAACCCGATGTGATCGCGGTCCTTACGATCCTTGCCGTCCTTGTCTTTGCGGTCCTTTTCCTTGCGGTCTTTGCCGTCCTTGTCTTTACGGTCCTTGCCGTCTTTGTCTTTGCGGTCTTTGCCGTCCTTGTCTTTGCGGTCTTTGCCGTCCTTGTCCTTGCGGTCCTTATCCTTGTCTTTGCGGTCCTTTTCCTTGCGGTCTTTGCCGTCTTTGTCTTTGCGGTCTTTGCCGTCCTTGTCTTTGCGGTCCTTGCCGTCCTTGTCTTTGCGGTCCTTATCCTTGTCCTTATGGTCTTTGCGATGAATGCCCATGGATCATCCCGCCTTTCGACGAGGCTCGACGCCATGCGCGACGCTGCGCATCGGCTTGCCCCCTTGCCGTGTAAATGCGTTCGACCTGGCCGGACCGGTAGCCGTGCAGAGCTCGGTTGCGTTCAAATGAAAAGCGGCAGGCTTTCCAGGCCTGCCGCCAAAAGTAAGCTACGACTTTGCAGGGTAATCAGAGAGAAGTCCGGAGCACCGTGCCTCGCTCGCCTGCAATGATCGCCTCATTTGCGCCGACGAACGATATTGCTCCGAAATATCGATCCACGCCGGTGGGCACATTCACCCAGGTCGCCCCGCCGTCTTTGGTGACGAACGCGGTCCCCGACTGGCCCACCGCGACCCCGGTGGCTGCATCTCGGAACGAAACCGCATACAGATCCACCTTTGTCGGCGTGATTTGGCGATTCCACGTCTTGCCATCGTCGGCCGAATGCAAGATTTCCCCAGCCTCGCCGACGACCCAAAAGTTGCCTCCATCGGCTGCCGCGACCCCGTTGAACCATTGCGACTTTCCGGGGTGCCAAATCGCCTCGAATTCCCCGTCCCCCTCGCTCCGACCGATGTACCCGTAATATCCTACGGACACGACCGTTTCCGCGTGCCTCGCGAGCCCCGAGACCTGCGCGAGGTATCCGTCGTTGTTCATCTCGGCGCCGAGCCACGTTTTGCCGCCATCGGCGCTCGTGACGCCCGTCCAATACCCACCGCCGTAAATGCGTCCATTTTCGGCGCACGTGACGGCGTTGAGGTACGAGCTGCCGAAGGCATCGCGCTGGAATTCGGGAATGTCTTTTCCTCGCGTCCACGTCGCGCCCCCATCGTCGGTACGCGCGACGAGCATTCCGCCCACGGCAATGCCCACGCCCGAAGGCAAAAAGCAGAGCGACGTGCTATACGACGAGCGATCGTCGGTCACCTGTCCGACTTTGGTCCACACGCCCGATGCAGCATCGCGCTTGAAGAAGGACCCGCCGCTGCCCGTTGCAATCACGTCACCCGCGGGGTTCTTTGCCAGGGCGAGCAAGCTTTCGGTGGTCGGTAGCGCTTCGACGGCCCACGGCTCGGCCACGTCGCCAGGCTTTGGCGCGGCGCCACGGTCCATCCATTGCCACATTTCTTCGTAATGCCAACCATAAAGGTCGTGGCCGGTATGTACTTCGCGATTCATTCGCTGGTCGGCCGGGAAGTTTGCCTCGGCCAGCGCTTCGTCGAATTCGCGAAGGTATTCGATCATGTAATCGCGATATCCGGTGAGCGTGTAAATCCACGGGGCTTCGGTCGTGTAGGTCGATAGCTCGGGGTCATCCCACGACCCGCCGCCGATCAATCCGAAACCACTGAACGTAAACGGTGTGCCCGTAAGGAGTTGCGCGGCCATGTTCGTGCCGCTCGAAAATCCCGAAATGTACATCCTCTTGGGATCGATGCGATATTGCGATACGATCTCCTGCACGAGCGCCTCGGCGAACACCACGTTGCGCTCGACGTCGCCTTCGTTTTGGTCCCACCGGTACACTTGGGCCCCCTTTTCTTCGCTGGAAAGGGACCGCGGCCGTACGAGAATGAACCCATTGGCTTCGGAGAGCGCCTCCAGCTCGTCTTGCGCGTAACTTTCTTCGGGCCGCGAGCCTGTCGACGTGCCGTGGAAATCGACGAAGAGCGGCGCGGGGTTTGCGCATGAATACTTTTTCGGCACGTGGAGGAAGTAATATCGCTCCTTGCCGTCCACTTCGAGTTTTTGATCGTGAAATGTCCCCGTCGCGGTATTTGCGCAAGCTGCCTCGACGGGTTCGTCGCGGTTAGGCGATTGCGCGACGTCACAGGAAGGATCACTGCAACCAAGCCCGAAACCCGCCGCAACGGCCAACAAGGCCGCGCTTTGGATCGTACGTAGAACGATCATTGAAGGTCTCCACAAAGGTCATTGAAGCGACGCCGACTCGAGAATCCCAAGTTGCGAGCGCGTACGGAACGATCGAGGCGGGTAACCTCGACAGTTCGCGTCTTTGACATCGACGCACGCGTTTGTCGAAGCGGAATTCAATCGCGCGGCGCGTTTGCCGTCGCAATCATCTCATGCATTACCGAAGCGGTGCGTTTCTCGCAATTCGCGAGCGTGAAGAGACAGGCGAATTGTTTGCTAAGTGTTATGGGCAACCGTTGGTGCTCACGGGAATTTCCGGTGGAAAACACCCCATGTACCCTCCCCATCCGGGGTCTTTTGCCGGGATACCTCCGACAGAACAACACTCGGCTTCGCTGACGCCTGTGTAGCTGACGTTGATGTGGCCGTAATCGGGGCAAACATCCGAGCAAAAATACCCCACGGTGAGCGATTTCCCGTTTCGCGCGTCGGTACCCACGACGGTTGGCAAGCAGCGACTATCATCGCTGAGGGCGTTCGGCTCGTTGTGATCGAAACATTGCTTGAATCCCACGTCGACGAGTCGTTCTATGTCGGCACTCGTCATGTTCGGATTGCCGAACGATTGAATGCATTCGCAAGGTTCCTCGTTCACGCAACCGACGACACTGGCCAAAGCGAGACCCACTGCAATGCAGAGCCCGCTGAACAACGTCTTTTTTTTCATGAGCACATGACCTCCTTGGACATTTACCGGCTTCCGGGCACCTTGGCCGCTTCGTACGCGTTGCGAAAAGCCTCGAGCGCCGCATCGAAACGACCGCGATCGGCCTCGTCGACCTCGGAGCTGCCCATGTCCGATACTTCGCAATGACTCCCTGGCCAGCGCATGACGAGCCCTCGGCCGCCGCGATGAGGCGACACGGCATGGAGTTCTTTGCTCCGAATTGCATGCAGTTGCAGCTTGTGCATTTCGGCGTAAAGCTTGTCGAGCGCGGCCGTGTTCGTCACGCGACACGCGGCTTGCGGGGGGTCGAGCCATATGAGTGCCCACGCAAATCGGCAGGAAGCGGCATCGGTCAATCCGAAATAGGTCATGTCGCCGGGTTCGTATCCGCGCTGAAGGTAATAGATGGACAAGCCCTTGGGTCGTTCGGCGGGCAATGGTTTGCATTCGGTCGTGCCGCCGTACGTTTCGAAGAGCACCGTGCCACCATTTCGCTGGATGGCCCATTCGCCACGATGATATCGTGCCAATGCCGAGACATCCGCGTCGCTTGGCGCGTCGGTCATTGCGTCGCGAGCGTCCGCAGGGGGCAAACCGGCATCGGGCAAGGCAACGCTTGCACTTGTCGCGGCGGACGGGCTGCCGTGGCCGGCGGGGCGGTCGCTGGTGGCGGTGCACGCGGCGGACAGCAAAAGCGCGAGCATGCACATCGATGATGGGACTGCGCCACGGCTTGCTTTGCGCGTCATGGTGGATCCAGGATACACGTGACAGGCGGAGGGTACAATGAGCGAGAGAAGAGAAGCTCCCACCCACCTTGGCGGCCGCCAGGCAAGAGAGAGAAGCTCCCACCCACCTTGGCGGCCGCCAGGCAAGCATCCCCACTCATCTCGCAAGTCCCCCGGTAAAAGCAGCCACTTTCACTCGGCACGCAACGTGCTGCCGGTCCCCGCACCACTTTCGACGTGGTGCACGCCACGCGTCCGGTGCTCACGCGTCCGGTGCCGACTCCGCTCTGGCACACCAAAATCGAATGCGAAATCACACAATGCGTCGCATCAGCACGCCCGCATCACGCATGCCGCGCTCGTGATGTACAATTGTTTACGTTTTCTTGAAATATTCCCGCCGCGGGACACACGTCTGCATTGGCAGAATGCCGATTCATTCAGCCCGTCACGCAATGACATTCTATGCTGGCCGATCAAATGCTGCCGCCGATGTTTACCGCGTGGAACACGCGCATCCACCACGTTCCTGCAGGAAACGCCACATCACGGTTGCCCATACTCCACTGCTCGAGCGCCTCACGATACGCCGCCCGAAACGCGGTCACCGCACGCCGAGCGGCAGCCGCAATGGCACCGCAACCTCGACCCGCTGCGAATGTCGGATTCAGCTTGCGCGTCGGTTCCGGCGTCTTCGACCGTGTTTCCGTCGAAATCGTTGCCGCTCGTTTTGCCCCCAGAACGTTTTCCGGCGCAATGGTTTTCCGAGCCTCCGCCACTTCGTGCGCCAATGCCGTCGCAACATCATCACGAAATGCTCGAGCCTCCGCTTCTGCAATCGTAGGCGGCAACGTGATTGGCAAATCCACCACATCTCGCCATTTTGTCGCATCGAAATACACCTTCGGACGCGTCGTTTTCAGCACCGTCTGACCAATATCAATAGCCCGCGTTTTCGCGCCTGGCCATTCCTCCGGCTCGAGTACCGCCCCCGCCGCAACAGGGTTTGCCAGCACATACGCGATTTTCTCGACAATCGATTTTCGCGTCAACAATTCCACGACACTCGGTTGCTCCGAATCCCACATCGAACCCTCCCAGCGGCGGAGGGTCTTCGTTCCCATTGCGACGAATCGATGGAAGTAGGCCAGGAAAAGCGGAAGCACTCCGTGCGGATCCGTCACCACGAGGTGAATGTGCGTCGACATTGCGCAAAATGCATGCACCTTCACACCGTAAACACGCGCTGCCACCGCCAATGAATACTCAACGAGCTCCTTCATTTCATCATCAGGACGAAGTAAAAAATATCGACATATGGTACGTCGTGTCACCAAATAGGTCTTACCGGGAAGAATCTTTCGAGCGTATGACATGTGTCGCTCCAGTTTGGTCTGGTTTGCACGTAGCGAGTTCCGTGCCATGACTGGAACTCAATGATTCCAATATGTTATGACCATCCGACGTTGGCGGAATCGCCCCGCCGCCACCCCCCGCCATGGCGGCCGCCAGGTGATGTGTTGGTCCTTACATCAACCAATTCAGTCGCCGGCATGCGCCTGCACGTTTCCACCGAATGGTCTACCATTGCTTGCAGGGCCGATGCTCGACCCGCCCGCGGCACGACGGCTCGTCGTACGAATCGCGAAAACCAAGGCGATTGTCTCGGCGATCGTTAGGTGCGCAACATCACCAGTCCAAGAGTCACAAATGTGAACGCTTCATAACGCGGAAATTCATTGCATCTGGCTCGTTGCGTTCATTGTTTCTGTGTACGCAGACGCTCGTGCAACTGGACGCGCGCATCGTCGAGCCATACAGCCGCTTCCTGCATTGCGCCGAAAAAGCGCGTATTCGGGCGATGGCCGCTCACCTTGGCTATGCCGCGCAGCACGAGGTCGATGAACAGCGCCTTATTCGCGCTGATGCCCACGATGGCCGTTGCGCCAACGGCCGTGTGGGTGCGGTGAAACTGCGCCAGCGCCCGTCGTGCTTCCAATGGAAACGACCAGTCGCCGGAAATGTTGATGCAAAATAACGCATAGCCGCGGGCATTCTGAATGTGGACGCCCTCTTCGAAAATGGTCGTGAGCTCGCGGGCCGATATGTTGCCACAAACTTCCCAGTGGACGACGTCATCCTCGACGAGGAACTTCTGCTGTCCCACTGCCTGCCAGCTTCGCATCGTGTCTTCGGGCGAGCGTAGCACGACGCTTGTGCGCAACTCGCGTCCGCATCGACTGCAAGCGCAACTTTTCGACGCACGGTCGCGTTTGCAGTGGGTGCAGCGGCGCGCTGCACCTGCTCCCGCCAGCATGGGACCTACCGGGGACAATCGCATCGCATCGTGGGGCAGCGGATACCCACCGATCGCTCAATGACCGCGATGGTGCCCAGCTCGTTTGCGTCATGCACGTCGACCCTTGACCATTCAATCAATCAGTTGAATGCTTGAGCGCATGACCACGCCCCATCGGCGCTTCAAGGACACCATCTACGAGCAGTTCGCGCGGGTCGGAAAAGCCGTCTCTGCACCGAAGCGGCTCGAGCTTCTGGACCTGCTCTGCCAGGGCCCACGCACCGTCGAAGCGCTTGCCGAGCAAGCCGCCATCTCTGTCGCGAACGCCTCGCAGCATCTGCAGGTGCTCCGGGCTGCTCGGCTCGTCGATGCCGACAAAAAAGGACTCTACGTCGAGTACCGTGTCGCAGACGAGGATGTCTGCCGATTCTTCCTTGCACTGCGCGGGCTCGCCGAGGCGCGCCTTGCCGAAGTCGATCGAGTCACCCAGGAGTACTTCGAGCAGCGCGGCGCGATGGAGGCGGTCGGCGGTGAAGAATTGCTCCGGCGCGTGAGGGCCGGAGAGGTCACCGTGCTCGACGTGCGCCCGCCCGAGGAGTACCGCGCCGGACACATTCCAGGCGCACTTTCCATCCCCGTCGGCGAGATCGAAGCCCGACTCCACGAACTGCCGAAGGACGGCGAGATCGTCGCGTACTGCCGCGGCCCGTACTGCGTGATGGCGGTCGAAGCCGTCGATTTGCTTCGCAAGAAAGGCTTTGTCGCTCACCGGATGGAGCACGGCGTCGTCGACTGGCGCGCTCGAGGCTGGCGCGTCGAGAGCGAAGGAGCACGCCAATGATTTTCAAGCCCTACGATGACTTCGAAACTGGCTGCCCCGCGTACCTCGTTGGCTACTCGAGCACGATTGCCTCCGAGAGGCGGTGGAATCCGCTCCTTTCGATGTCACGTGAGGAGTTCATCGAGGCTGTCTCCGACGTTCCGCCCAAGCCCGCGGCCATGGAGCAAATCCTCCGCATCAATCAGGGACGCAAGGAAACTCGTCAATGAATCACGTTCGCCTGGGCTTGCGCGAAAACCTCGGGCAATTCTCGTTGCTCGTCGTCGTAAACGCGTTTGTCGGAGCAATGGTGGGCCTCGAGCGTACGATTCTGCCATCGATCGCCGAGCAGGAGTTCCACCTCGCGGCGAAGTCGGCCGTGCTCTCGTTCATCGTCGTGTTTGGCGTAACCAAAGCATTGACGAATTATCTTGCTGGGCGCCTGTCGGATCGTTTTGGACGCAAACACATCCTGGTCGGGGGCTGGCTCGTGGCGACCCCCGTGCCGTTCCTCCTGATGTGGGCGCCGAGTTGGACCTGGGTGCTCTTCGCAAATGCGCTCCTGGGCATCAGCCAGGGGCTCACGTGGTCGACGACGGTCATCATGAAGATCGACCTCGCGGGGCCCCAGAAACGCGGGCTCGCGATGGGGCTGAACGAGTTCGCCGGCTATTTCGCCGTTGCTGCAAGTGCACTCGCGACGGGCTTCGTGGCGGCGCATTACGGATTGCGCCCCGAACCGTTTTATCTCGGCGTCGGTTACGTCGCGCTCGGTCTATTGCTCTCGGTGCTCGTCGTACGCGAGACGAAACATCACGTTGCTGCCGAATCGAACCTGCATGGCGAGCTTGATCCGGAAGGTATGCCGACGCAGCGTGAAATTTTGGGCGTACTTCCCTCTTCGACAAGAATCTTTCGAGCATCAGCCAGGCGGGGCTGGTGAACAACCTGAACGACGGCATGGCGTACCTCGGCTCGGTCCCCATGCGGCGGCCCACGAGTCTGGATGAATTGAGCCACTCAAGGAGCGAGGGGTCCACGCCGCAGCTCACTGGCCGCCCCAAATGCCTACGATCCCGACCGCGTGCGCAATCCACCCCAAAGCAGCCCCACCCAGCACCAACCATGTCGAATTGGGCTTCCAGCGCACGAGCACGACGGCGCTTGTGAGCCCGAGTACGACGGTCACCACATCCACCATGGCGGCTCGGCCGAGCTGCGCCGTCACGACCGCCATGAGCGCGAGAGACGCGACGTTCACGCCATCGAGAAAAGCTGCCGCAGTCGCTGATTTGCGCAGGCGTGGCACGAGCGGGCCACTCAATGCAACGAATACGAATGCGGGCAGGAAAATGGCCGATGTCGCGACAGACGCTCCGACAGGCCCCGCGAGCACATAACCAATGAACGTCGCCGTCGTGAATACAGGGCCAGGCGTTACTTGACCGACTGCAATGGCGTCCACGAGCTGCGCCTCGGTGAGCCAACCGAATCGCTCGACGATATCCGCGCGAAGGAACGCAAGCAGCACGTAGCCGCTTCCGAATAACAACGCCCCTGCTTTGAAAAATACCCAAAATAAGGAGTTTAGCGAAAACGACGTCGCGGCCGTCGTAGTCGCAATGGGCGCCAAAGACAAAACGAGCGCGCTGGACGTCGACGTACCGTTCTTCGAATCGCGCCGGAAGAAGTGGCCGAGTATCGTGACGGCTCCCGCGCCGAAAAGCACCGCCAGCTCATGGATGCCCATCCACGCCGCGATGATCGAGAGCACAGCAAGAATTCGCAAGCTCGTCGTCCGCGCAGCCTTGGGAGCAAGCCCCCAGATTGCCTGCACGACCACTGCGAGAATGACCGGCTTTACGCCATAAAGGAGCCACGCGACATCCGGCAAGGCTCCGAATCGTACATACGCCCAGCCAAAGAGGGCCGTGATCAAGGTTGCTGGAACGATGAAGCTCGCACCTGCAACCAGAAGGCCCCGCCATCCCGCTCGTTCGTATCCGATATGAATGGCCATTTCGGTCGAATTGGGGCCTGGAATGAGGTTCGTTGCGCCGAGCATGTCGAGGAACCGCTCGTCCGAAAGCCATTTTCGCCGCCGCACCACTTCATCCTGCATCATGGCGATGTGGGCAGCCGGGCCCCCGAATGCCGTCGCGCCGAGCCGGAAAAACAGCGCCGCAAGCTCACGCAGCGAAGTCGGCGTGCTCTGCTGTGACTCGGCGCCTGTGCGCTCGATCACGGTGCACCTGCGTCCGCCGGTAGAGGGCCCACTGGGGACAATCGCATCGTGGGGCGCCTGATGTGCACGAACGCAACTTGCTCAGCGTGGTGGCATGCATTGCACGTGGTCGTGAGCGCATCGAAGCGCTCCGCAAAGAGCGCGGGATCCTTTGCGGTGATGGCCTCTTCGATGCCCCGCATCGCTCCATCGAGCATCTGTGCCGATTGCGCTCGTTTGGGACGCCGCTCGACCCCGTTACGCACGGTGGTCCGGATCTTTTCCGCTTGGTACTTCGCGTAATCCCAGTTCTCATCCTGCCCCGCCCAATAGAGCTCGCCGTAGCGGTACCCCGTTTCCGCCATGGCGACGTCGAAACCGCGAAGATGCTTCGCGACGCGTGCGAAGCGTTCGTCGGTCGTTCCCGTGCCGAGCCACGCCGCTCCTCCTTGTGCCGCGCTGCTCGTTGCGGGCGCAGAGGGCGATCCCGCGTTCGTCGCAGCCGTTGACGACTCGCGCGAACACGCGCCAAGGCTCAGCACAGCAAAGAGCACGACCAAACGAATCCCTGCGGCCGGAAGGAGTGTCCGAAGCGGCCTTTTTTCGCGGCCTGTCGATGCAGTCTCGTGGTTTGTCAACATGGAACACGACCTTCGATATCGAAAACCGATACAACAGACGTCGTGCCCCAGCAACACATGTTTTCACCGCGTCTGGATTCGAGCTAGGCGCAATCGGCATCAGCCTGGTCTTCATTGGAAATTATCTCGATTACATGGCGCGCAGTTCGTCGTCGATTCGCTCGTCGTAAGCGTCACGCGTCGTCGTGCTGGGCAGCTGTGGCGCGTGAGTTTGCCCTGCGCGCCGCCAGCGACGTACCACGAAGAACAAGCCTCCTGCCGCGAAGAGTGAAAGCACGGCGAGCGCAAGCGACACACCCGCGATGGGATTGCCCTGCGGCACTGCATTCACGCGCGGCCCATACCGCACTGCAAAGTCCGCCTCTACGCCCGCCGCCCCCCCCCCCTCGAGCGTTTGCGCCAGCAGCACGGCAACGAGCCGTCCAGAGCGCCCGCCTCCCGGAGCTCGCTTTTCCGCTTCGCGAAGCCCGCGCAGCCACGGGACGCGAATGCAAAACGAAGAGCGATGAGGCAGAACAATGACGCACGACAGGGGAGGTTCAGGCCAGAAGCACGAGGTCCAGAAACAAGCCGGGCAGCCAGCCCCCGCCCACACCGCCCAGCCAGCCACAGCGGCCGGGTCCGGAGCCCAAAGGACAGGCGCGCGTGGCGGCTGCGATTGACCGAACCGGGGCTCCGCCTTGCCCGGAGCATCGAGGCGGCGAGTCGAGCGCAGTTCGATCGGCTGCTGTCCGCACTTCCTGCAGACAAGCAAAGATTGGTGATCGATTCGATGGCGGCCCTGAACGAAGCCGTGCGAACGACAAGGAACGATAGATGAAACATAGTGTCCGCGCGCCGGCCCGCGGGCGGCCGCCGCCGGCGGGCGGCGCGCCGGCGGGCCCGCTCGCCCGCGGGGCCCGCAGCCAAGCCAGCCCGCGACGGCCCGCGCACGAACAGCGCACGCCACCCTGTGCCCAGAGGCCAACCATCAAAAGCAAAACATGCGGGATCATCTGGTTGCCGTGCAGGAGATCATCGTCGCCATGGCGGCGAACGATTACGGGAGCATCGAGCGCGCGGCGTCGCGAATCGGTTATTCGGAACAGATGGGCAAGATGTGTTCGCACATGGGGGCCGGCGCCCCGGGATCACCGACCAGGCGCTCCATTTTCACCGCACGGCGGACACCATTGCGGAAGCGGCACGAAAAGGGGACAAGGACGCCGTGCTCTCGGCGCTTGGGAAAACGCTGGCCACCTGTACGGGTTGCCACGCCGCGTTCAAGCAAAAGGTCGTGGACGACGAGGCCTGGACTGCGGCCACGAAAACGCCGCACGCGCCTTCGAACGCAGCTCACTAGGTCGTATCGCGCGGCGCCAAGACAACACAGCCGCACGCCGAATCGTGTTATGACGCGAGCATGCCGAATGGTCACGTCCACTATGATGCTTGCGACATCCTGCACTGGCGCTTCACCGAACAGGGCTATCCGCCGCTCGTGGTCGATAGGTTCGATTACAGCCGAGGCCTGCGGCTGCTGCAACTGCGCGGCATCCGAGGTTACGCCCCGATGCCGAAAATGGATACCTGGAAGTATTGGCCGCCGCCTCCGCGCAAAGCCGAACGCGCGGACTACGAGCAATTCGCGTCGATGTGCATCGATGCGACGCGCGCGCTCTTGGTGTCGAACCCGAACGATGCACTCGACCCCAAACTGCGACATGCCCAGCTCGCGTGGCTGACGTTCGATCTCGGTTGGGCCATCGTGGTCGGCTTCAACCTTTATGTGCGCGAAGGGACCGAACCATTACGCTTGGTCAACGAGTTTGCCGTGGAATATCCCGACGACTTGCCGGAAGAACACCGCGCGATGCTGGCCAAAGTGCTCGTTAATCAACTGAGCGCTATCTGCACGGATGGCTTGACCCATCCATTCGCGTCGCTTGCGAAATGTGTGGTCGATTTTCGCAATTGCTCGGAGATATTGCTCACGTCGATTCCGCTGCACGGCACGGCTGTGTGGTCCGAGGTTGCGGGGCTACCCGTCTTCGATGCGCGTGCCGCCGGATTGCTCGTCGGTGCGCTCCGAGAACACGGATTGGGATGCGAAATGGATCAGCTCGCCGTGCGCTGGAGCAAGCCCTCGACGTAGGGCGCTCGCTCGCCCTTCAATAATCCAATATCTGGGTCGCTTCCCGAATGGCCCTTCCGAATTCCTGGCCGCTACTCAATCGCGCACCTGACTTCAGGGACCCCTTGTCGATGCCCGCCACCGATGCGCAATGCGCACACACGAGCACCTGACCGCCCCCTTTCACGACTTCATCGTAGATCTGATGCACGCTCGCAATGTGCGGATGCCCCGCCACGTCGCTCGGAATTCGCTTGTCCGCCAATCGCACACCCTCGAGGTCGAGCAGAAGCGTGACATTCCCCCCAGCCTGTTGCACCGAGCGCGCAGATTCGAGCGCCATCAGTACGGCGTGAAAATCGCTCCCGTATTTCGACAAATGCACCATCGTGGTCGTTTGCGCCTGCGCCTGCGCTGGTGCGCGCGTCTGCGCGACCGTCGTATTGGGCTGTAAGAGCAGCGTTCCGCCAATGCCGCCGGCAAGTCCCAGCGCGAGCGCGAGCGGAATCAACCTTTGTGAATGGATTGTGCGTGCGGTTTTCTGCATGAGCGAACCGCAATGCAATGGGGACGCCACGGCGAGCCCTCGATAAGCTCGCGCAGCCGCTCGCTCCGGCACGACCATTGCCTGTCCAGGGTTTCGCGTCCGGGCCGAACTATTCAAGCGCAGCGCATTCGTCGAGATCGCGTGTTTGCTGTGTACAAGCGTCTTCTTTTCGATGTATCATGACGCATGAGCCAGCGCATTCTTTCGACATCGAGTTTTCATCGACATGGGCGCGTCTCACGCTGCTTGTGCGGCATGATGTTCGCGCTTTTCGTGCCAGCATGCGGGGGCGAGGCGAACGCTCCGGCCGCGGCGCTTCCCGCCTTCAGCAAAGGCGACAAACCTCTCGCCGAGCCGCCCATGTACGCCGTCGGCGGCTTTCACATCGATCTGCCCAAAGAAACCCTTGCACCCGGCGAAGAGCGGGAAGTCTGCTACCTGCTACCGCTCGATATCACGGGTCCATCGCGCATCGTCGGCGGCGGATATGTCACGGTCGGCCAAGGGATGCACCATGGCAACATCACGTCGCGGCCAAAAACGGGCGAAGGCATTCGTATGTGTCCCGAGGAAGAACCTGGGACGCTCGGGGGTCCAGCCGGCGATATCATCGACGGGGGCGCAGTGCTTTTCGGTTCGTCGACGCAGGTCATCGGGACCGAATGGCAAAGCTTTCCGGCCGGAATGGGGTTTCCCGTGCGTGAAAATCAAGAAATCGTGGCGCGCATGCATTACTTGAACACGAGCTCCGAGCCGCTCGAGGTGGCGCCGAAGTACGAATGGTACACCATCGACGAAAGCCGCGTCGAACACTTGATGGGGCCATTCATTTGGGTGCTTTCGGGTTTCAAGATTCCCCCCAAGAGCGAATACACGGGCATCGGCGGCTGCAGAATTCCTCCGGGCATGAACGTCGTGAATGTATTGCCTCACGTCCATCAGCTCGGAACACGATTCACGGGCGAATTCATGGGCGGGCCGCTCGATGGGCAATTGTTTTTGGATTCGCCCGGCTACAGCACCGAGGGCGTCATCGTGCAATACCGTCCCGCGATCGACCTGTCGCAAGGTGAAGGGGCACGTTTTTCCTGCACGTGGCAAAACACGTTCGACAAGACCATCGAGGAGGGAATTGGCGACAACGAAATGTGCATGCTCTTCGGATATGGCTATCCGTACGAGCAAACCTATTCGGCGTTCGCTACGGGTCCGGAGAACTGCATTGCGCTTGCACTGCCGTCGCTCGATTGACGAGCCTTTGCGCAACTGCGCCTTGGCGCGCGCTTCATGAGCCGTATTTCACGCTGCATCCATACGCTTTCGTGTCGGTCACCTGCACCGCGCGTCCCGCCAAGAGGTCCTCGACCGCAGATTCGACGTGATTGCGCAATTTGCCATCCGTCGGCGATTCCCCTTCGCCGTCCGGTGAATTGTCGATGGCGCCTCGGTACACGAGTGTCCCCTTCGCGTCGATGACGTACATGTGCGGCGTGTTCGTCGCGCCGTACATCTTGCCGACGTTGCCCGTTTCATCGGCCACGATCACGTTGTCGATGCCAAATGCTTTTTTCCCCTCCGCGACCCTTTCCGGACCGTTTCCTTGTTTGCCTTTCGCATTCGAATTGATGCCGATCCAAACGACACCCTTTTCCGCCAGTCGCTTCGACAAACCCTTGAGCGACCCTTTGGTATACGAATTCTTCACGAAGGGGCAGTCGGGGTTGAACCATTCGAGCACGACGATCTTGCCGCGGTGATCGGCCAAATGGTGCGACTTTCCTTCGTAGTCCGTGAGCGTGAAATCAGGAGCGGGTTTGCCGATTTCAGCCGCAGGCGCGGGCGCAGGCGCCGATGCAAGCGCCGCCGAGGGCACGGATGGCGCCTTGGCCTCGGGCGTGGGCGCGGGTTTTTCGCTATTGCAGGCGGCGACGAGTGCTAGAAGGAAAACGAGAAGGCGGATGTTCATGGTGCGATTGTTCCACAAAAGCGTTCGGGGGCAAAGTTCGTGACGCTCGCCGTGATCGACGCCATCGAGCCGCCCGTGTGACGAACTTTACGAAACACTGACGTCGAGCGCCATCATTTGCTTGACAGCGGCCGACATTCGCGCTCTACAGTAGCCCCATGTCAATGAACTGCCCCCGTTGCCATACGCCTCTCGTACGCGGTCGCCTCGCCGACCACTCGATCCTCGAAAAGGTGCACAGCTGCGCAACCTGCAGAGGCACGTTCATCGCGCCTGAAGACCTCGAGGATGTCGAGCTTCAGCACGAGGACGTGTTCATCGAATTCCGCCACATCCCGAGCGCTGCGGATCAGCAGGCGCCGCTGAATTGCCCCGCGTGCAACGTCGCCATGAACAAGGTGAAGAGCGACCGCGACGAGCACGTGACGATGGACACGTGCCCCTCGTGCCGCCGCACATGGCTCGATGGCGGCGAGCTCGAGGCCATCAAGACGGAGAGCCTCGTCGCGAATCTGGTGAACCTGTTCCGTGGTTCCCAGAAGAGCGCGTAGCACGGCTGAAGCGACAAAAATTCACTTCCCCCTGGCGCCTCGCTCGACCGTATCACATTTCTTGAAGTCGTAGGCGCGATTCTCATCGCAGAGGATGAGCTGTTCGAAGCAGCACGAGCCGCAAAGCTCACCTTCTTCGCGCTTGAAACAGCCGTTGTAGCAGTGCATGGATCCTTCGTGGCACCATGCAGGTATTTTATGGTTTTCCTGGGGTTTTTCTTTCTCTGGCTTGTAGGGACCACATCCCGGTCGTAAGGCAACTAGGATGCTCAACCCAACGAGTGCTGGCCATCCCATCGCGCCTAGTCCTTGTCGGGGCAAGAGTAGAAGGAAAAGCTGCCACCCGTTTTGCACCCCCGGGCACCGTCGTCACAACATGCATGGCACGCCGCACCCTGGCTAGCCTTGTAGCAACTGTTGTGGCACGCAAATGCCCTTCGGTTACAGCGCGCCTCCAACGAGTTGTCGTCGTCGGGTACGCATCCGAGAACCGCACTTGCTGCCAGAGTCGCAAGGAACAGCAGGACGTTGAATGTTTTCATGGTCGGCATACCTTCCACAGTAAAGCACACACTGCTTTGCGACACAACATTCAGAGTGCAAGCGGATGATTCTACCACCGCTGCGGATCGCTCGACCAATGAAACTCGAGCTGTCCTGATATCGGTTCAGGCGTCGTTCCTTCGAGGTTGTGCACGCCGAGCCCCAGAAGGCGGGCGCCCATGCGCAAGGGCCATTGCGCGCGGAGTAGGTCCCGCGACGCCGAGCACAAGATGGCCTCCGAACGAATGGGTATCATGAGCGATTTCGACCGCGTGATCAGTTGAAAATCGGCGAACTTGATCTTCAGCGTCAACGTTCGTCCATACGATTGCGCATTTTGCATGCGTTGCCATAACGCCTTGGCAATGTGGTCGACGGCTTCGATCAGCTCGGGCAATTCGCTTTTGTCCGTGAGGAATGTGTCTTCGACGCTGATCGATTTGCGTTCTTGATGGGGTTCGACCGGTCGATCATCGCGCCCTCGTGATGCCCAATAGTAATAATGTGCCGATTTTCCAAAATGTTTTTGTAAAAATATCAAATCTTTGTCGCGCAAGTCTTTCCCCGTCACGATCCCGAGCGATTCCATTTTGCTCGCCGTGACCGGACCTATGCCGTGAAAGTATCGAACGGGTAGCGTTGCGACGAAATCCGGACCTTGCTCGGGGCGGATGACGCACAGGCCGTCCGGTTTGTTGCGATCGGATGCGAGTTTCGCAATGAATTTGTTGTACGAAACGCCGGCCGACGCGGTGAGCCCCGTTTGCTCGCGAATCAAGCGTCGAATTTCTCGGGCAATCTGCGTGGCCGACGCGAGCCCTGCATGATTCTGCGTGACGTCCAAATACGCTTCGTCGAGCGACAGCGGCTCGACGATGTCCGTGAATGTTCTGAATATGGTATGAATCTGTCGAGATACTTCGCGGTAGGCATCGAATCGCGGCGGCACGAAAATGAGGTCCGAGCACATGCGCGCTGCGCGTACCGACGGCATGGCCGAGCGCACACCAAAAGCCCGCGCCTCGTAGCTTGCAGCAGCCACCACACCGCGCGGCCCCAAGTGACCCACCGCAACGGGTTTGCCCTTGAGCGACGGATCATCACGCTGCTCGACCGATGCGTAGAAAGCATCCATGTCGATATGGATGATTTTTCGCTTTGGCTCGCCGCCGTCGGGCATGAAGGCGGACTTTGTCACAAACGCGATGCGTCGCCAAGACCAAACGACCCACGCGCGAATCAAACGACAAATTCTAAATATTCACCCACATGCGGAAAATGACCCACTTGAAGACGTCCGACGCGTACTGTCGAGGCCTTGCGTTCGGTTCCGTGAGGCCCACGATTCCGTTTGGAACGGGAGGGGAAACTCATGGATGCTGCGATTCATATTGCCAAGATGATGGGGCCGCTGCTCGTCGTGAATGCCATCGGGATGTTCTTGTTCACCAAGAGCTACCGGGCGATGGCCGAGGAATTTCTGAATAGCCGTGCCCTCATTTATCTCGCCGGGTTCATGACGATGCTCATCGGGCTCGGCATCGTCAACGCGTGGACGCCAAGCTTTCCGATTGCAGTGACGATCGTCGGCTGGATGTTCACGATTGGTGGAGCGATACGCATGCTTGCTCCGGAGCGGTCCATGAAAATCGGATTGGACATGCTCAACGAAAAGCCCTGGCTCCTATCGGTGTCGGCGGCTATCCAGCTCATGCTCGGCCTGGCGCTGCTGCACGTCGGGTATATGCGCTGAGAAGCATCATTGCGTGAGCAGAGCTCGCGACGGCTGCCGCAATGCGGTTTCCCGCGCGATGCTCTGCTCGTGACTTTAGGGATGCTCCTGAATCCATTTCACGAGCTGCCGATCGACCTTGTCGATATGGTTGATGAGCCAGCTCGTGAGGAATACCCGAACCGTTTTCAGCACTTCTCCTGTTTCCCCAAGATCGCCCATCATTTGCCCGACTCGCGACCGAAACAGATCGTGCGCGGCTTTGTGCGCTTCGGCGGCGGGATATTCGTACGCCTTCATCAATTCTTCTTCGACCAAAAAATGCTTGTTGGCATAATCTGCCAGCTCGTCGAGGACCCAGCGAGCATCCGCGCGTGGATCTTCGAGGCGTCGCAGCAGCGCAAAAATACGACCGTGCTCGTAATCGATGACGCGCAGGTTGAGTCGGTAAGCTTGGGGGACCCACACGCTGGGTGGAGGTGAATTCATACGCCAAACCTCGTTTCGAAAATCGTGTGATTCGTTGACCTTTGCAAAGGCGTCACCGACTCGAGGCATCGAAGCAACGGGCATGCCGGTTCGTCCCGGTGACCACGTGGCGGAATTCGCCGAAACCACCTGCGCATCGCATCCTCTGCGCAGGGCTCGGTGCACACTTTGCGCCCGTAGACGCAGATCTTGCGGGGGAGGTCGATGGACGCCGCGCGCTGCAAGGCCATGCAAGAGCGCCAACAACGCGGATCATCGACATGGATTGGTTTTTGCTGTCCAGGGGGATTATGAACACAACTGAATGGCTCAAACGAGATCACGAACTCATTCTCGACGCGCTCGATGTGCTTGCTATCACGGCGAAATGGGCCCAGGCGGGGGGCGTCGTACCCGAGCAGCACATGCGAAAGCTCATCGCATTTTTCCGCGAATTCGCGGACGATTATCATCACCAAAAAGAAGAGCAAGTGCTTTTTCCGGCGCTCTTGGCCGCGGGTATGCCACGCCAAGGTCCTGTGGCGGTGATGCTTCGCGAACATGACATGGGGCGCGATCTCCTCAGGCGGATCGAAGTGTCGCTCCCGGAATTGGACGTGGAAGCGGCGCTCGATTACGTGGACCTCTTGTCGCTGCACATCCGCAAGGAAAACGAAATCCTCTTTTATATGGCGGACCGGCTGCTCGAGGGCTGCGACCAACAGCTCCTTGCGCAGATGCTCACCAAAACCGAAAACGCCGTTCCTCAGATCTTCGGTCAGGATGACTATCGGCGCAATTTCGCCGAAATTCAGCAAGCGTGCAGTGAGTGAGGGTGTTCATCGAGTGACGAAACCCATGCGGCAAGACGCTCTCGTCAAACGCTGCATCATCACGCTGATGGCAATCGCCATCGCATTCGTCCTGCCGCTCCTCGTAAAGCTTCCGCACCTCGACGTTCGGCAGGCGTACGTTTTTCCACAAAGTACGTGGCAATGGGCCACGGGCAGCGTGTTTTCCTTGGGAATCACGTCGTTCTTGGTCTCTGCGGTCGTGGTCGATGTGTGTCGTCGCGCTGTGCCTGCATTCGTTCGCTCGAGCAATGCGGGTCGGCAGCGCTGGACGAAAGCGGTGCTGCTCCTCGCAATGCTGTTCTCCGCGCTCTTGGCGTATCACGTCATTCGATCCGTCGACGCAATGGTTCCGTTGTCACGCGAGACGAAAGCATCGTGGTTCGTGGCACTCATTGCGGGTCAAGGTGTACTCGCGACACTTGCATGGTGGGTTTCGCGCCGAGGAATCGGTCATGGTTTTGCTGTGTTCGCCGCGCTTGGTATTGCGAGCGAGCTGCAAGACGTCGTCATGACGATGCGTGGGAAACCAGCACCTTCACTTGCTGACGGCGTGCAGATGGTCGGGGTGCCTCTCGCCATTGCAATCATCACCGTATGGGTACTCGGTCGGCATACTTCAGCGCCGCGATCATGGACTGCGCGTGTACCGGCAAGCGGCATTGGTCCGGTCGTTCTGGCGTTTGTCCTGCCAATGTTAGTAACGGCGCTTGCGCTTTTCGGTGTCGTCGATGCGCGCGCGGCAGCGGCCATGACGCCGGGAAGCGTCACGTTCACCGTCATCGCGAGCCTCTTTACGATTGTTCTGAGCGTTGCATTGGGCTACGCAAATCATTCGGTCGTCATGGGTGCGGAACCACCATTGCGAACGGCATTCTGGCGGTCGATGCCGGCGACGTTGCTTTTTTTGCTCGTATTCGTGTGGCGCCCAGCGCTCGTGGGCCAAGCGGTCGTCGATCCGCTGAGCGTGGTGATTGCCACGGCCGTGTGCATGGACTTGGTCGCCGAAATTCGGGCACGTGCGGCGTTTGGTGACTTGGTCGTCATAACGAGCGCAGTCGACGTTGCCGCTGCGGACCTCGATGCATTGCGATTGCGACGCGCAGAGCTCGTCGTGTTTCAGCGTGGCGTGTTTTTCGCGACGATGACCCGTTTCTTTGGGTTGCTCGTGCCGATCGAAATGATGGTGCCGGCTGACCAAGCACTCCCCTCGCTCGCGGAGGCCTGATTGAAAGGGGAACCGAGCGCTTTTGCTGAGAAAATTCTCCCCCTCTCCGCGGAGCCGCCTAGCGGCGACGGGGAGAGGGGGTTGGGGGGTGAGGTGCGAGAATGGCGTGATGCCGTTTATCGTAACGCCCAGGAGGTTGGAGGATGATGGGGTATGAGCGGGTTGCCCCGCCGCGCGATTACCGCTTGAGGGCCCGAACTTTGGCACGCAATGCCTTCACGACGGGCTCGTTGCTGGCGAGATCGGGATTCGGAGGCATCGCCGCGCTCTTGCCAACGCCGGGGCCCCCGAGCTTGATGATTTTCTCGATGTACGCATCATCGACACTCGACTGCCAAGCTGCCTCCTGCAGATTACGAGGTTTCGGGTTCAAAGCGGCTGCTCCAGGACCGTCACCGGCACCATTGGGACCGTGACACGTCGAGCAGCGTTGCATGTAGATTTTCGCCGCCTCTGCTTGCGTGGCGGGGTCGATCGAGTCGCCACCACCGCCGCCGTCTTTGCCGCAGCCAACGGCCCAAACGAGCGACGTTGCGACGAGGATGAGTGCGAGAGTTTTCATGATTGAAGAGAATAGCAAGATCCTGGCCACTCGGTTTTGCGCCGAATTTTGGAGTGCGTCGTCGACAGAGGTGCATATTTTGCGTTTGTCGTGCGAACGGTGCGCCTCCGCGGCGGATCGCGATGTGGGTTGGGGCGCAGGGCGCCGAAGGCGACCCGAAGCCCCAAATATTTGAACTTGGACACGCTTCAGAATGGTTTTACGTGCAGGGATTGGTGCGTCGAACGACGCAAGCGGGTAAGAGCAATTCGTGGAGGGGGGAGCGGCGCGCTCGAATCATGCTTCGGCGGCCATCGGACACACGGGCCTGTCGAATTCTTCGGCGTCCATCATGGGCAATTGCGCCGCCCATTTTTCAGGCTGCCAGCCGTTTCGCTCGAGGTCCCATGTGATGAAGCGGGCCAGAGATTCCGCAATGGCCTGGTAATACGGCACATCGGTGGACGTCACGAGTCGCTGTACGAAGCGCGGCACGAACGCCCCGAGATGCTCGCAAAGGAGAACCTCTTGCGCGCGATGCGCAATGTTTGCGTTTTCCTCGTCGCCATTCTCGAGGGCCAGCGCCTCTTTGAGACAAAGCAGCGATGCAAATTCGAGCTCGACACAAATATGGTCGGGGGCTTCCGATTCCGCACCGCCCAATTTCGCACCGAAAAGGCCGTACAGCGCCGAGAGCTGTCCGAGCTGGCTGCCCTTGTCCCTGCGGCTATACGATGTTTCACACGGACAAACGGCCACGCCTTGCGCAAACATGCGCGTATGCTCGTAGACGATATCCTCCTCGATGGTCTCTCCGACGTGCGCGAAGAATTCGCCAAGCGGGCCGGAGGCTGCGGCAGAAGCCTCCTCCGAAAGCGTCTCCGTGTCCGTCTCGCCAAACAGCACGGCCAAGACTCGATAACCTTCGGCTCGTACGATGGCCATTTGTCGCTTCATTTCGCTCGTCGTATTCATGGCATCACGATGGTGGTGAAGGGAGCCCAATGTTTGCGGCCGCCCACGTTTTTCGCTTTACCTTCCCAGACGGCAAGCGCAACGCTCGTCGAGCTCTTCGCGGCAAAGTGCGGATTCGCCGGATCCGAAGTTTCGCGCGGCAAAAGCAATACCACGCGCCACTTTCCCTTGGTCCATACGCCTTTGCCTCGAGCATCCTGGAATCGGTGATCAGCAAGTGACCCGAATCCTTCTGCATGCAATTCTTCGACCGGCCATTGCCGCGAGATTTTGCTCATCGGGTTGCCCGCAGCCACACCCGGCAAGTAACGCCTCGAATTGGCGCTTTCGAAGCTTTCTTGCACGGGATAAGGGTGACCACCCGCCACGAACGGGTAAGGATCCGACCAATATGCAGGATGCAAATCTTGCACGTCGGCGCGACCCTTGTCGACATCGCGTTGCCAAGCAGCTTTCCAATGCACGAGGTACACCGGGTTTTGCGGATCACCCATCATTGGATTGGTCTTGGTCAAGTCTCCAAGCGGGAATTCCACGGCCACGCCGTCGGTGAATTTGTCCGTTTCGAGCATGTCGTCGACGGTCGGGTCTTCCCATTCGAGGCGCAAACCAAGCCAATCCTTGTCTGCCAGTGCGCGCACGTTGAGCTTCTTGACCGAGCCCTCTTTCAACGTCGGAAACGCGATCTGTTGCGGCAACACGTCGATGCTGACGTCGACCATTCGCCCCCAGGCCGCGTGATCCGGGTCGATCGGGACGGTCTCGACCATTGCCACTTTGATGTCGTTCGACGTCGTGGTGGTCTTGTTCCCGCAGCTCGCCGCGAGCATCCCGGCGAGCATTACAACGAGGCAATTCGTCGTTTTCATGGTATGCCTCCCTCACGTCACGTTCAAGCGGAAGACTTTTCGCGTCTTGTCGAAGAAATCGCGCTTGAAAAACGGTTCGTCATGCGGTACTCGAACCGCTTCTTTCCCATCCGCCTCGTAACCCACCGCGAAATCACCATCATTCTTGAACGAATGGATGATGCGCGGCGTATTGCCGAACATGAGCAGCGCCGATAGCAGGGTCTTGTCCGTCGGCGCGCTGCGGTACGTGTTCATGGCCGCTTGCACACCCGGCCCGAACATCTGCTGCGTGAAATCGATCGGCACGTGCACTGGCGGAATGTAATACACGTTCGGTTCGGTCCCGTATTGCGCGTACAGCGGGAGCGCGACTTTCTTGATCCGCACGAGGTAATCGATGGGATTGTCCGCGCGCTCTTCGCCCGGCTTGCTGATGAAGCCTTGGAGCCGAATTTTACCGATGCACGTCTTGACGCATTGCGGCTGTTCGCCTTTCTCGATGAGCGGATAGCAACCAATGCACTTTTCCGACACACGCGTGACCGAATTGTAGAAAATCTTCTTGTACGGACACGCTTTCACGCATTCGCGATACCCGCGACAACGCGATTGATCCACGAGCACGATGCCGTCTTCCGGGCGCTTGTAGATGGCTTTGCGCGGGCAGGCCGACAAACATCCCGGATAGGTGCAATGGTTGCAGATGCGCGCCAAGTAAAACATCCACACGTTGTGAATGTTCTGGAAAAACGCGCCCTGCTCGAGCGATCCAGCGCAAACGTCCTCACCGAGGTTCGGCGACGCGTAATCCTCCTCGTCCGGCGCATAACCGAGCGCACGTTCGCCGATTTCCTTCCCAGCCTCGAAGATGGTCTTGCCATTGTAGACGTTGCCATCCCATTCGCCGGGGCCGAGCTTATCGAGCAGGTTCACGTCCCAGCCATGCGGGTAAAACCCATAAGGCTTGGTTTCCACGTTGTTGTAGAAGATGTGCTCCTGCCCTTTGCCGCTCGTCCACGTCGTTTTACAAGCCACGGTGCACGTTTGACACTCGATGCACTTGTTCGTATCGAAGATGTACGCGATCTGGCGCTGGGGTCGCGCATCGTCGTACGGGTATTCCATTTCCCGACCGATTTGCCAGTTTTGTACTTTGCTCATGGCTATCCCTCAGCCTTTCACCGACACGTACTTGCCTGCGAGGAAGCGTTTCATCGCTTCCGTCTCGTGGGTCGGCGTCAGCCCTTTTTCAGCCGGACGCCACAACCCCTTTCCGCCGATACCCCCAGCTTCGGCGCGTGTCACCTTCACGAACGATTCGCGCGGTGCACCCGTCGGACAATGCACGTCGGGCTCGAAACCTTGACCCATCATCTGCGTCAACGAATTCTTGCGCACGAGCGTATCCGTCATGTGCGTCGGTTTGATGAATCCGCGCGTGCAGCTTTGATGCGAACCTGCTCGGAAAAGCGCTTGGTAGCCCGTATCGGGATTTCGCGCCAAACCGTACGGATGCGTCGCCGCTCCACGCATGGTTCCATGCGTCGCGCCGTACATGTTGTGCCACATGCGAATGACGCCGCGGGGCGTGCCCGGGTAAAACCTGATGCGGCAAAGCAGCCGCGCGACCTTGTATTCTTCGGCCCGATCCTTGTCCTTCCAACCTTTGAACGGCCGATCGTGCGGATCCGCATCCACGTACACGTAATCGCCGTCTTCGCATCCGAGATCCTTGCAATCGAGCGGATGCATTTCCAAATACGACTCCGTGACGAATGGCGTACGCGTATCGTGCCGGAGCATATCGCCGAAAGGCCCGAACCAAACCGCCACGATATCCGTATCGACGGGCGTCGTATGCGCGCCGTGCCGATATTTCGGCGTGTGAAAGATGAACTTGTAGCTCGCGTCGTGTGCATTCAGCGGATGTTTCGTCTCCTTGACTTCACTCCACGGTTTGAGCACGTGGCGCGCTTGTCGCACGTCACCCTCCAAGTCGTCTCTCTTGATGCCGTACGCTTCCGGCCCTTTCGGACGAAGCGCGGGATGCGGCTTGCCCACGATGACGTTTGGTTCGTAAAACGTCGAGTCGATCGGTTCGCGGTGCACGGGCAGGTTCTCGCCGCTCTCCAAAAACTCCTTTTCGTCGCGGTAGAACTCGAGCCGCCCGGTGCGAGTGTACCAAGGTTTGTCCTCGTAGGCTTGTTCCCATCCGACCGATTTCGGGTACGTGCGCGATTGAATGATCGTCGGCACGCCGCGCTTGGCGTCGTCTTCGGCCTTCAAGAAGTCGATGCCGCGAGCCATGCTCGACGCGTCGAAGATGCGTTGCAGGTATACATCGACCCGTCCATCGTCCACGAATTTCCACGCTTTGGCAAAACGATCGTCGCCCGTGAGCTTTGCCAGAGCTTTCGCGACGCCGGCGCTGCATTCGATGTCCGACTTCGTCTTGTAGATGCGCTCGAAAGGCGTGCGCGGAAACACCGAAATGAACGGGTTCGTCACGCTTGCCGTCGCGTCCGGATGCTTGAATTCCGCCCACGCATCGACCGGGAAGACGATGTCCGCATATTCGCACGACGCCGTCCACCACCATTCGTTCACGATGAGCATGTCGACGCGCTTCATCGTATTGAACACGGTCTCGTAATGCCCTTTGGCATTGCCGATGAGCGAGTTCGAATTGGATACCCACACGGCCTTCGTCGGCGTTGGGATGTGACTCTTGCCCGTGAGCAATTCTTTGCCCATGCGAAGCGGCGCATCGCCGTGGTTCCAGTAATGCACCGATTCGAACCGCACGCGTGATTTCACCCGCGACGGTTTTTCCGGGTCGAGCTCGAGGTCGAACATGTCCTCGAAGATGTATTGCGGCAGCCCATTGAAGTAGCCTGCGCGGTAATTGCCCGAATACGAGCCAACGTTGCCTCCGACGAACCCGATGTTGCGCGACAAGGACGCAACCAAAAGAACGGCTCGGTCCTTCAGGTCGTTGTTGAAGAACTGATTCGGCCCCATGCCGCAGGCGAAGAGTGTTTTTTCGGGGTTCTTGGCGATTTCCCGTGCGATCGTCTGAATCCCCTCGACCGGCGCCCACGTCATTTCACTGACGGACGCCGGATCAAAGTTGTCGAGCACGTATTGCTTGATCAAGTCGAAGCTCGGCTTGCACTTGACCTTGCTTCCATCCTTGAGCGTAACCTCGACTTCGCCCTCGAGCGCAGCGTCGATTTTGCGCTCCTTCCACTTCGCGCCAATTTCATCGCGGCTCACGGCCACCGGTTTGTTGTCTTTCGCGTCCCATACGACGAACGGAGCGAACTTGTCGACGATTGCCTCATTGACGACGCCGCGATCCTGATCCACCGCCGCCGGCGATGACTCGCCTTTTTTGACCACGAACAAACCGGTTCCGCCCTTCGATTCGAGGTCCAAGACGTCATCCGCACGCAATCGTTCAAACGTGTCGAGCCGAATGAGCGAAGGCAGATCCGTATTGGCCTTGATGAACTCGACATCGTACAGCTTTTCGCTGAGGATGACGTGGGCAAACCCCAAGGCGAGCGCCGGTGTCGTGCCCGGACGCACGACCAAGCCCAAGTCGGACTTGTTCATCGTCGCGGAATATTCGGCCGCAATCACGACGACTTTCGTTCCCTTGAGCCGCGCTTCGGTCAGCCAATGCGCATCGGGCATTTTGGTGGTGATCCAATTCATGCCCCAGACCACCAAGAGATTCGCCTTCTCAGCCAACACCAAGTCCCAGTCCACGGCCTGCTGTCCCGTGACCATCGGATGTCCCGGAGGCAAATCGGTATGCCAGGTGAAGTTGTCCCAACCGCGAGCGCCCAAAGCTTTGTCCGGTTCGACGTTGCGGACTTTGGCGTCGAGCAGCGACAAGGTATTCGCGAATCGGTATTGGCCGAAAATGCGCGTCAGCCCTAGCAGCGGCATGCCGCCACGCATCTTGATGACCTGCGTCCCCACACCCTCGGTAGCCTCGATCATCGCCGGATCGAAACCTTGCGCCGTGAGCCACTTCTTGCCCTGCTCGCCGCTGTAGTCCTTCGCAATGGATTGGAAACCCTTCGCCGCAAGCTCGAACGTCTGCTCCCAACTCACGCGGACGAACGGATCGAGTCCCCGGCGCAGGTATTTCGGATCGACCGCGCCCGTATTCGGGTCGCGCGGAAAACCCGCCTCGGCCCATTCGAGCCATCCCTTGCGCACGAGCGGGTACTTGCAGCGCCGATCGCCGTAAAACCTTCGCACGAGCGCCAAACCTTTTTGGCACACGCGCGGATCCCAGCGATGAGACGCTTGGCCAAACCCAGACGCATCCATCGCTTCACCATAACCAAACGTCGGCCCGATACGAACGAGCGTACCGTTTCGAACGTATCCCTTGAGGATGCAATTGTGCGTATCGTTGGGCGCACACGTGAATGTAAACGTCGCATCGTACGCATACAAATCACGATATACGTCTTCCCACGACCGGCTTGGATACGCCGCCAGCGGGTTTTCCACGACCAGCGGCTCCAAGAAATTGAACCCCCAAGCGTTCGTCGCTGCTGCACCGGCAACGCCCGTGCCCAGCAGAGACAGCAATGAGCGCCTCGTTATTTTACCCGACATGGCTTACCTCCAACCGCGGACGCATCGTCCGTCGAGTGCTCCGATTTCGCCAGATTGAAACATTCCCAGCCAAATATGTCGTTCCATTATGTAAAACCGAATTCAGCCTCCGAGCACGCGCATGCTGACGCGACGTGCCGAAGTCTCCGTGGAACCTTTCCAGCTCCTCGTATCAGGCTTCTGCGTCCATGCTGTGTGCAGACTCTGTACCAAGTCGGCGAAATCACCAGCACGCGCAGCATCCGACACATCCACACAATCCATCCGCGCCAAACAACTGCGCACCTGACCATCCGCCGTAATGCGAATTCGATCACATCCTTCACAGAAAGGACGCGTTGTTCCCGTAATGAATCCCACGCGCGAAGCTCGATTTTGGGATGCCGATACGTAACGTGCAGGCCCGCGATTGTCGTCCACTTTGCCAATTTCGTCATTGGTTCCAAGGAGACAAACCAGCGCATCGCGCATTTGCCGGTAAGAAACGAGCCGACCTGGAAACTGCGCGGCCACGCCGATGGGCATGAGCTCGATGAATCGCGGCGTAATTCCCAGGGACCAAGCCCAAGTGACGATGTCCGAAAGCTCGTCGTCGTTCCGGTCGTCGCCTCGTTCTCCCGGACCGAGGACCACGGTATTCGTCTTGATCTCGTCGAACCCGGCGGCGCAAGCGGCGCGCACGCCACGCAAAACTTGCACGAGCTCGCCGCCTCGTGTGATGACGCGGAATCTATCTTCTCGCAGCGAGTCCACCGAGATGTTGATCCGTGACAAACCTGCATCGCGCAGCGGCTGGGCCAGTGATTCCAATCGAGTCGCATTCGTCGTGAGCGACACATCCGTAATGCCGGGTGTGTTTGCAGCGGTGCGTACGAGCTCCACGACGTGCGGGTGCAAAAGCGGCTCGCCTCCGGTCAATTTGAGCCGGCGCACGCCTTGCGCGGCCAATGCCTTGAAGAGCTCGGCCCACGCGGACACATCGAGTCTACGTTCCCGCGGCAAACACGCATCGCCATTCGCGGGGCGGCAATAAACGCATGCGAGATCGCAGCGATCCGTAATCGAAACGCGAGCTGCTGCGGGGGGGCGGTTCATGTCCTCATCCGATGCACGAAACGCGCCCGTACGGAAAATTCCGCAAATCTCGATGGCCATCTGCAATGAGCGTGCGAATCATGCGTGCTCGACGCAATCCTTGCGTCGGGCGACGTTCATCCGGGCATGGGCATTGCTACTGACTACTGGTTGCGACCGACTGCTAATGACCGAAGACGCACGAGCGTATCGATTTCATTCGTATCCGTACCCGAAGACATGCTACGCCACGGAGTCAGTTCCTATGTTCACCTACGAAGAAGCGCTCGAGCGATTGCTCGACGATGCACCTCGACTCGAGCCCGAGCCTGTCTCGCCGCTCGAATGTGTGGGCCGCGTGCTTGCCGAGGATGTGGCGGCTCGCGCGCCGATACCCGCATTCGATTACAGCGCGATGGATGGGTATGCGTTTGCCCTTTCGGACTTGCCTTCGGGTGAAAAGCCGCGGTTGCTCGTCGTGGGAGAATCTCGGCCGGGTGGCGCGCCTCTGGAAATCGTCGCACAAGGGACGGCTTGTCGCATCTTCACGGGGGCTCCGGTGCCCAAAAGGGCCGATACGGTCGTGGCGCAGGAAGACGTGCAGCGAGAAGGCGACGCCATTTTATTGACGCATGCAATCCGGCGCGGGCAGCACGTGCGAAAGCAGGGCGAGGACTTGCAGGTTGGTGCAACGGCGCTCACTCGAGGAATGCGTCTTGGAACGCGGCACGTGGGGCTCGTGGCGGCATTGGATCGGGCGAAGGTGCTCGTGGCGCAAAAACCGCGCGTCGTGGTGCTCACGACGGGCGACGAATTGCGAGCTGCCGGGACGGCGGCTGCTGCGGGCAGCGTTGTCGACAGCAATGGACCGATGATCAGCGCGATTGCGGCGCAATGCGGGGCGACGGTCGAGCACCGGCATGCTCGTGATGACATCGACGCCATTCGCCTCGAAGTGCGCCGGGCGCTCGATTGTGCCGATCTGCTTTTGACGATTGGCGGCGTGAGCGTCGGATCGCACGACCATGTGCGCGAGGCGTTCGTGATGGAAAACGTGGCGCTCGATTTTTGGAAAGTGGCCATCAAGCCTGGAAAACCCATGGCGTTTGGGCGCTTCGGTCAGGGTCGAGTGATTGGATTGCCGGGAAATCCCGCAGCGGCATTCGTGACGGCGGTCCTTTTTGCGCAGCCGCTTCTTCGGGCGATGCAGGGTGACGTGGCTGCGCGACCGAAGTGGATATCGGCTCGAGCAGCGCATGAAATGGTATTGCCGACGGGCAGGATTCAATTTGCCCGCGCGACGCTCGAGGTAGACGACGACGGGCGGCTCGTGGCTTCGCTCTTGCCGCAGCAAGCTTCGGGCTCGACGGTCGGTGTGGCGCGAGCCGATGCGCTTGCGTGGCTGCCTGGACGAGGTGGGAAGCTTTATGCGGGGGAGATGTTGCGGGTGTTGGCTTTGGCGTAGCGAGCAAGGCTGCGGGCGGTCATTGCGAACGCCCGCAGCGCAGCGGGAGCTAGCCCTCAACCAGGCTTGCCATCCACGCGCGGGGCGACGAGCATGGGGCCGAAGACGAACGCGAAGCTCGCAAACGCCAGAATCCAAAGCACCTGCGCGACGCTCATCCAAACGACGTAATCACCGATTCCGCTGGCCGGCCCGATCACTCGTGCCACGAGCGCGCAAGCGAGCAATCCGAAAAGCACGCCAGAAGCGCGCGGCGGCGATGCAATCACGCGACCCGTATGGCCAAGGGTCACGCGCGCCATCATGCCGAGCGTCATGACGCCAATGGCCCCGACACTCAAGGCGTGAAGTGCCAATGAAGGAGCCAGCCCCAGGGGCATCGCGAGCGCTCGAAGCAAAAACCCGAGCGGGAAACCAGCATAAGCCACGAAGAGCACCCAAAGCAGCGGACGCGAAAGAACGCCGCGCCGGTACCAGTAGCCCATGCGCACCGTCGTCAAAATCGCGAGCAAGGCGGAAACGGCGCCGAGACCATATTGCATGCTCACGCCAGCAACGTCGAGCGCCGCGTACGCTACGAAAAGCAGCGGCACGGAGACGAAGAGCCATCGCGGTTCTTCGGGTTTGGCGGTGCCTGGAATGCCCTTTTCGACGAAGAACGGGACGACGCGCGCCGCAATGAGGAGGACCATCAAGAGGATCGCGTACAGACCCGCGTATAGCCCGCCGCGAAGGAGATTCGTATTGTGCGACCACGCGCCGAGGTAAAACGCAGCGTGGCTCGCGCCCAGAACGAAGAGCACGCCCAAAATGGGGATTTGCCGCGTCTGCTTCGAGCGCAGAATGGGGCTCGCAATGCTCACGAAGACCCCGCCGAGGAATGCCATATCGGCCAGGGCCATGATGGCAATGGCGTTCGTGCCGAATGCAAGCGGTATCAATCGTGCAGCGAGCCAGGCGAGAACGATGGCCACGAGCGCACCGCCGGAAGCCGTCGGAAGGGACGTCCAATTGCGCGCAGCCGTGAGCAGAAACCCGCCAACGATGGCGCCACCGAAACCAAACACCATTTCGTGCGCATGCCAAAGCTGCGGATCGAGGCCTGCAAGAGGCAGGCGCACCGCGCCTCGATAGACCAGGTACCAAATGGCCATGGCCACGGCAGAAAACGCCGATCCTAGTAGAAAAAATGGGCGAAAACCCATTTCGAGGAGCGCACCCGCAGGCGAGCGCTTGTCGCGCTTGCGGAGCATCGTATTGACAGTGACAACTTCCATGTTCGCCTCCCGTGCGCGAAGCAACGAAGACGGTCCGATTGCCGCGCTGCAAGCACCGTACCGCGCGAATGAGACGGGGATTGTCGGGGGCATGGTTGCCCTGAGGAACGGGGAGCGCGCAGGGCTTGCGTGCGGCGCAAAATATGCCGAAAGCGTGCGCTCGATGTCTCAGCAAATCGCGTCGGTCGCCTCGGATCGTCGCTGGCGCGGCTGATATGCGCACGCAGGATCCGACGCGAGATGGTCGCCTTCCATGGCATAGGCCCGGGCGCGAGAACCACCGCATACCTTCCGAAATTCGCAATCTCCGCATTTGCCAGAAAGCGCGTCCGGCTCGCGAAGCGAGCGAAATACGGGATGATCGCGATATATGTCGCGAATGCGCTGCGTGCGAACATTGCCGCACGGAATCGGCAAAAAACCGCTCGGCATGACGTCTCCGAGATGCGACACGAAAGCAATGCCTTGGCCGTCGTTCACGCCGCGTGGAGCGCGACCGATTCCATCTGCAATGCCAGCGATTTCCGAACGCTTCACCTTGCGCTGCAACAGAACTCGCCGAAAATGCGGAGCCGCCGTCGTTTTGATGTCGAACGGCGCCGTTTCGGTAAGCACGGCAAGCCGTTCGAGCACGCCTTCCACCTCGTCCGGATCGAGCACGTCCGCTTCCGTTGCTCGTCCCGTGGGCACGACCAAGAAAATGCTCCACAGCTCGATGCCGAGCGGCGTTATCTGTTTGGCCATGCGTTCCAGGTCCGCGACATTGAAGCGCGTCACCGTGGTGTTGATTTGCGTCGTAATTCCCAGAGCTTTCGCCGTCTCCAGAATCTCGAACGTGCGCCGGTAGGACCCGAGCACACGGCGAAAGTCATCATGCGCGGCGTTTGACACGCCATCGAGGCTCACGGCGAGGCGCGCAAGTCCTGCGTCCTTGAGCGCCGAGAGCAGGTCCGGTGTGACGAGCGGCGTGGCGCTCGGCGTAAGCGCCATGCGGAGCCCCAATTGCGTACCATGACGCACCAAGTGCACGAGATCTTTGCGTTTTGCAGGATCGCCGCCCGTGAGCACGAAGAGCATCGTGCCCATTTCGCGAACGTCGCGAAGAAGCTGCTCCGCTTCGTCCGTACGAAGCTCGAGCGGATTCTGATCGGGGACGGCGCACGCGCGGCAATGCCTACATGCGAGATCACAGGCCTGGGTCATTTCCCAGAACACCATGAATGGGGCCTCATCGAACATATTTTTTGCGAGGCGCATACGCACGACGCGTGGCAATCGTCGTGCCACACGAGCATTGACGATTTCCTTGCGTTCGAGCTATGTACAAGGGTGAAGAAAACGGCACGTTTTGCGTGAGGCGCAAGATATGCAGTTGGTTGCTGGCGCTCGTCATGGCCTGTAGGGAATGACGTAACCGGGCCGGCGAATTCTGTGCGTGTCGAAGAAAAGCCGCAACAATTCAACGCGTTGAGCATCGGGAGATCCGGGACCATCGTATAAATTGTTTAGCTCGCGCGGATCTGTCTTCAAGTTGTATACTTCGGTCGTGTGCGAGACGTCGTCGACGATGATTTTGAAGCCGTCATTCGTGACGAGCGACTTTTTGAGGCGCGTTTCGGCCACGATGGGTCGATTCAATACGGGCGATTGTCCACGCAAAAACGGGACGAGGCTTTGACCCATGTTGGAACCGGGCGTGGGTGCGCCCATGAGATCGAGTATCGTTGGACCGAGGTCGATCAATGTGACGGGCGTATCGACTTTGCGCGGCGGGACATTCGGCAGTCGGACAAATAGAGGAATGCGAAGTAATTCTTCATAAAGGCTGACGCCATGCGTCCTCGAGCCATGTTCACCGAATGCCTCGCCATGATCGGACGTCACGATCAACGCGCAGCGCGAAGCGAGGCCCGTTTTGTCGAGTGTCGTCAGCAGTCGAGCGATTTCTCGGTCGAGATAGGCGACCTCGGCGAGGTACCTATCGAATTCCGAACCTCGCGTACCGGCGCGATCGTAGGGCGCGTGCGCATCGAGCAAATGAGAATAGAGAAATAAGCCTTCCGAGCCCTGTTTTTCGAGGCGCTTGATGATATCGTTCATCATGAGCACGCCGCGTGCATAAGGATCGCGGCCGGTGATGTTCTTGTCCTCCGTCTGGATTTCCTCGGAGAAACCTCCAAGAAGACCATAGGCGTGGTTGAACAAATACGACGTCGTGACACTGACCGTGGTGATGCCTCTGTCCGCAAGGAATTGCGGAAATCGCGTCGCCGGCTCTTCGTGCGGAAATGTAGCGGGAACCTTGGGATGAATCGCCCAATATTGCTGGGAAAAGTACGTTCCCGTGAAGAGCGTCGTGAGAGAATAGACCGTTTGTGTACCATTGGCGCGGGCCATGGTAAAATCGATGGATTGGTCCCGCAATTTGGCGAACGTGGGGAAACGCGCGTCGTATTTCTTGGACTGGATGATGTCTGCTCGGAGCGCATCGATTGAAATGAGTACGACGACGGGTTTGTCCCCGAGCAGCGGCGGTGCAGTCGGCGGAATCGGAGGCAGCGTCGATCGATCCGAATACCAAGCTCGCGCAGCGACGGGAACGCTGGCGCTGCCGCGGCGGGCAGAATACATCCTGGCCACCCAAGGAGCAACGACGGCGCCGTCGACCTTGAGCATTTCAATGAGCAATACATTGCCTGGCCAAACGACGACGGTAAACCCCGCAATGATCGTCACCAAAATCCACGGCATTGCGCGAACGGCACGCGCCCACCACGATGGCAATCGCAGGGACGCGACGGCAGCAGCCATCAAACTCGCGCCGGAAAGCGCTACAAAAAAGTGAACACCGGGGTAATCACGACGTAAGAGCCGATGGTTGAGGATGAAGATAATGGTGCCAATGCCGATTCCGAGCCATGCGAGGTGGCGAGAGGTTTGTCCGAGCCGCCGTCCCGCTTCCGCAGCAATGACGACACCCAATGCACCGAGCGTGGTGAGCAATGCGAGCAGCGCACCGGCCCATCGAAGGGACGCAGTTCGATGGGCAAACGCATGCAGATCGGGGCGCAAAATGGGAATCGCAAGGCCCATCGACACGACGACCAATGCAACATGGTTCCACATCGATCGGCGCGGCCCGAATTTTTGCCACAAGGCAACGGTTGCCGCTGCCAAGAGGCCCGCGGCGAGGTGTTGGCCCACATCGTAAAGGTGATGCAGCGCTCGCAGACGAATGCCTTGCACCGGCAAGGGTAGCGTCAACGCAATGGTCGCCGTATTGACGACAATGAATACGAAGGTGGCAAACATGACGGCACGCACGCCACCCATCGTCGATGCCTGCGCTTCTGCATTGGCTTGCACGCGTACGGAGGCGCTCGACGCAGATGCTGAAGCCTTGGCAACGTCCTGCTCGGGCGCGTCATGCGCAAACCCTGCATTCTGCGCGTCGATTTTCAGCATGTCCATCGCCTCCGTGGGAATGCGCGTTCAAACCAATCGCGCTACGGCCTCCAGCAGCTTGGTTTGATCGAGCTGCGATTTGACGATGTATTCGTTTGCCCCGGCAGCAGCACCGGCAACGAGATCCTCCTTGCGATCGAGACTCGTGACGAGAACGACCGGGAGATGCGCCAAACGTGCGTCCGCTCGAACACGTCGCGTGAGCTCCAGGCCGTCGACGCGAGGCATATGGACGTCGGAAACGAGCAATTCGGCTTCACGCGATGTCAACGTCTCCCAAGCTTCATGTCCGTCGGCGCAAAGGAATACTTGATATCCTGCACCTTCGAGGGCATTACGCATCATCGTTCGAATGGACATCGAATCATCGGCGACGACGATACGCGATGGCGCGCCCATTTTGCGGGGTATGGCCATGGGCTCGACGATGGCGTCGTTTGCATCGAAAAGCCGCGGGACATCGAGGACCGTCGATACGGTGCCGTCTGGGAGAATGACGACGCCGCTGACGCCGGGAACATGCTTCAGGTTCCACGGGAGCGAACGCGCAATGAATTGTTGTTCGCCAATGATTTCGTCGACGACGAGGCCGACGCGCATGTCGCCGTGCGAGGCTACGACGATCGTCATGGTTTCGGCGCCATGCCCTTTTTCACGCCCATTCGACGTTCCCAATCCATGCAACCGCAGCGGTTCGTGATCCGTGTCGAGAATGCGCATCGTGCCGACGTGTCGAACGGCATCGACACGCGCGCGTCGTACGTGCACGACGTGTTCAATGGGCAATACCACGCGCTGGTTGTCGATACGAACGAGGAGCCCTCGCAGCAGTGCAATGGTCACGGGCACGCGAATACGAAAGGTCGTGCCTCCGAGCAGGGGCGCAATGACATCGACGCTGCCGCCAAGATCACGAGCGGTTTGTCGCACGGCATCGAGCCCGACGCCGCGTCCGCTGATGGTGCTGACGGATTGCGCGGTCGAGAGCCCGGGGCGGAAAATCAACGCCGCAGCTTGCTCGAGTGAAAACGTGGCGGCTTGTTCGGGCGTGATGAACCCGGCCCGCAAAGCATGTTCACGAATGGCAACCGTATCGAGTCCTGCGCCGTCGTCGCTGATTTCTATGTCGATCATGGTTCCCGCGACACGCGCCGATATCAAAATCCGCCCGTGTTCGGGTTTGCTCCAGGCTCGTCTCACCATCGCCGGCTCGATTCCGTGATCCACGGCGTTGCGAAGAATGTGAAACAAGGGGTCGCGAAGAACATCGAAAACACGCTTGTCGAGCTCGATGTCGCCGACGTCGACGTCCAGGTCGACGCGTTTGCCGAGCGCACGCGCAGCTTCGTACACCAATCGATTCCAATGCGATGCTTGGGTCGCGAGCGGGAGCATGCGCACTCGTTTCGTCGTATCCACGATGTCGTCGGCGGATCGAGCAAATCTGCGCGCATCGGCAGCATACCGGCGCAAGAGCATTCCGGCGCGGCGCTGAAGCTCGGCGGCGTCGAACGACGATTCATTTGATTCGGCGCCGAGCGATTGAAACAGCCTCTCGAATTCGTCGATGTAGCTCAAAAAGCGCACCTGCAATGGCAACAGGTCGCCCACTCGTGCAAGCAATCGATCGAGGCGTTGAACATCCACACGGACGAACGCATCCATGACGGGCGGCTCGACAATGCCCGTATCCTTCGTGAGGGACGGTCGCGCCACGGTGTCAGGCGGCCTTTCGTGCGCATTTTCGCGCGAGTCGACGTCGTCGCGCGTTTCATTGCGATACGCAGCATCGAAGCGTGCAACATATGGCGCACTCGCGCTGTCGTCGAGCGTTCCCGCGGCAAGCCCCTCGATGATGGGTAACGTTTCGGCAAGTAGCGCGATGTCGTCGCTCGAAGGAACAATGCCGCAATCGCGAAAACGACCGAGCGCATTTTCGATGGCATGGGCCAGCGTCGCAATGGAGCCGACTCCAGCGACGCCCGCGGCGCCTTTCATGGTGTGCATGATGCGAAACGCCGCATGAACCTCACGTTTACGCGCTTCGACATCCGCCGTTTCCATGCGCTCCAGGATGCCCGCGAGCGCATCGAGCATTTCACTGACTTCGTACCGAAAAATCTCGATGATGTCATCGTTGTGTGGAGTGTCCGTCATGACAAACCCTCCGGCGTTCGAGGTGCGGGGGCGCCGACGATGAGTCGCGGATCGGCAAGCAATTCCGGCACGTCCAAAATCGCAACCAGGTCGCGCGTCATTGCACGCACGTGGCGGAGTCGCACCTTTGACGCTGCTGCAAAGTCCCGCACGACATCTTCCTCGTAGACGTCGCGAAAACCTGCACAATGGTCGGCCACGAGGCCCAGCGGACCACGCGGGCCTTCGATTACGGCCAAACATGCGCCCGTGCCGCGCTCTTCGGTCCCAATCCAACGCGAAAGATCCACGACGCAAATCACCTCGCCGCGCACGTGCGCGACGCCCAGCATACCTTCGGGCAAACCTGGTAATGGCGTAATCGGTGCCGCTGTTTGCACTTCGCGCAATGCGTTCACCGCAATGCCGACGAGGGTTTTTCCCACCACGAGAATGGCCGCGGGATACAGCAGCGTCCGGCGTTTTTCCTCCGCCGGAATGCGCGCTAGTCGGAGAGCGCGCTCGTCGAGGACCCTGGAAAGGTGCTCCTGTGCATGTGCGTCGCTCATTGCAGTGTCCTTTGCAAAGTGTCGACGGCCGTCATCAATTCTGCAACGCGCGTCGTGCCATCTTCGAGCAGCTCGGTGGGGTCTGCATGGCCGAGTCTTCGATTCAGCTCGGCGAGCTCGAGAATGGCTTTGCGAGGCATATCGATGGCGACGAGCGCCGTGGCGAGCCAAAATCGGGCAAGGCGGTGCCGCGGGCTCAAAAAGAGAGCCTGGCGCAATTCGACGACCGCGTCGCCCGATCTGCGTGCCGCCATGAGCAGCTTGCCGCGAACGAAATGAGCGTCCGCATTTTCGGGCGAAGAAACGAGCACTCGCTCAACGCAATCGAAGGCTCGATCGAGGTAACCTCTGTCGCCGTAGGCGATGGCCGCATGCAAGAGATTCGCCGGCGTCGTCGCTTCACGCGGGCCCGGAAGCAAAGGCGTCTCGCTTTTCGAAATGGCAGGCGCTTCGCGCGCAAGGGCATTCGACGGGCGCTGCGATGGCTTTTTGGGCGGCGGTAGCGTCTTGTCGACGGGCGAAAACAGCCCGAGGACGGGGCCATCCACGGCGTCGAATAGCTCGGAAGGTGGCCTCGCGTCGGAGACGCTTTCGACGAGCAGCCCATCGCCCTTCAGAACACGATGAAATCCGTCGAAGATACGCTTCAATGCGTCCGACTGGGCATAGATGGAAACGTTGCGAAACAGAATGACGTCGACGCTCGCCGAAGCCGTGCGCGCCAGCGCTGCTTGTATGGTCTCTTCGCAAAATTCGACGCGACTCCGAATCCGAGGCGCGAGCAGCCATTGATTCTTTCCGACGGGCACGAAAAAATCGGGGCGCAACCAAGGAGGCTCCAATCGGAACGACCAAGCGCCATAAAGACCTCGACGCGCTCGCTCGAGCGATTCGCCATTCATGTCGCTCGCGCGAATGTGGACGTGCGGGACGAGCTGCGGAGCGTAACGAGCAAGCAAAATGGCGAGCGAATATGGCTCTTCGCCGCTCGAACAGCCAGCAGACCACACGTTCAACGATGGCCTATCGGAATGCGTGACGAGGTGGCTCAAGGCCGCATGGAATTGCCGTGCATCGCGGAGAAAATACGTCTCGCCGACGGTCATGGCGGCCGTGAGCTCCCGCAAGATGGCCGGGTCGGTCTCCGCACGCGTGGCTACGTCTTCGAATGTCGTATTCCGCTCGCTCGAAAGCCGCTGCAACGTTTGGCTGAGCTCACGCTCCCACGACGGCAGTGGTTGCAGGCCAAAACGCGCTCCGAGACGTGTAGCAAGGTTGCCAAGCACTCAGGCCTCCGTTGGTGAATCGACCACATCGAGCAATCCATCATTACGAAGCAAATACGTCGCGTGACCATTGACGACCGCCACACCGAGCAAATACGGGGCGCCCATCAATTCGGGCACGTTTCGATCGAGCGTGGCGGTTTGGACTTCCATGACACCGAGCACCGAAGCCACCCAAAGTCCGACGCGTGCCCGATGCGTCGTGCAAATCACGACGAGATCACCAAGCTCGACGACGCGTGCCGGTTTACCGATTCGCATACCGACGTCGACCACGGGAATCATCACGCCGCGTATGTCGAGCAGCCCGCGAAGCCACGGTTGCGCGTCGTTCGACGGGCACAGTCGCGCAATACCCACGACGCGCTCGATGTTTGCAAGTGGCACGCCGATGTGCGCATCTCCCGAGACGCATTGCAGAATTTCAATGGTTTCGGGCAATGGCGCGTCTTGTTCGAATTCGCGGCGCAACCAGCGCAATCGACGCTCGAGGCTTTCGATTTCACGCCGAATGGCGCCCACGCTTTCCGGCAAACTGGCTCGTGCGGCGTCCACGTCACACCTCCGTGAATGCCGTGTCGGCAATGCCATACCGCGAGGTCACTTCTTTCAATCCAACACCGAGGCCCCGGAGTTTGCTCGCCGATTGCTCGAGCTGGTGCGCCATGGATGCGGAATCGTGCGCAGCTTGCGTGAGGCTGCTCATTGCCTGGGCAATTTGATTGACGCCTGCAGCCTGCTGGCGCGATGTCGCGGCGATTTGTCGCGAACGATCCGAGCTTTCTTCGAGCGCACCGGAGATTTGATCGAATACGCCACGCACGGCTTGCATGGCGCGCGTTCCATCTTCGACGCGAGCCTTGCTGTCGGTCGTCGTCGCGACGGCATCTTCGGCCGATCGTTGAATTTCGAGCAGCGTTCGCCGAATCTGTTGTGTCGCTCGTTTGCTTTGCTCGGCCAAACTGCGCACTTCGGCCGCGACCACGGAAAATCCCCGGCCTTGCTCGCCCGCCTTGGCCGCCTCGATGCTCGCATTGACCGCGAGCAAATTCGATTGTTCGGCAAGCTCCTGCACCGCATCGATGACCTCGACGAGCTGCCCGCTCTGCTCGCTCAGACGGCGATTCTTTTGCGCAACATCCTGGACACGTTGATTGATGGTTCCAATCGCTTCGACGGCACCGACGACGGCATGGACACCTCGTTTGCCCGTTTCCATGGCGCCTTCGGCATCATTGACGACCTGCTGCGCACGACTCGTCGCCGCTTGGCTCGTTTGTCGCAGCTCTTCGGCCGTGCTGCCGACCTGCGAAACAATCGCAGCTTGCTCACTCGCCGATGCCGCAGCTTGCTTCGCCGATGCCGCAATTTCCATGGCGCTCGACGTGACCAATTTGATGCCGGATTGCAGATCTCCCAGCATTTTGCGCAAATTCGCCGTCATCGCCCGAAACGCTTCTCGAAGGACGCCCACTTCGTCACGCGAACCGTCGTCCACCAGCACGGCTGAAAGATCGCCGTCCCCAATGCGTTTTGCAGCCGCCGCCAATTCGGCGATGGGTCGCACGAGCGTCGACGAAATACGCATTCCCGCGATGATGGCAAAAAGGAGACACGCGAGGGCAATGCCCGCAAGCTTGTATCGTAACGCGAGCGCCCCTTCGAGCGCCTCGTCGAAATCGACCTCCGTGACGAGCGTCCACGGCACGCCCATGCGACGCATGTCCTGCGATGCAAGCGCTCCGATGACCTCGCGCTCCCGATAGTCGTGCCAACGACGAGCCGTTTCCATGCCGCGTTTTACGTCTTCCGCCAGCTCGCCTCCAATACGCACGGAAAACTCAGCATCGGAAACGAACCTCGACGGCGTGAGCATGAGGCCCGTGTCGTCGACGAGATAACTTTCGCCCGTCATGCCCAATCCGCTACGCTCGAGAAGCTGCGCACGAATCATTTCGGCGGGCGCTTCGCCCAGAATGATGCCAACCACGCGACTCGACTTCGGTTCGCGCACGGGCACCGTGACACGATAACCCGTTTCGCCATCGCCGAGACGCTTGAAATCGCCTGCCGTGGGCTCCACGAGCGATGCATCGAAATAGGATTGCGTCCCGACGTCTGCACCAACGAGCGATGGATTCGACGAAGCGACAATCGTACCCGATGTGGTGACGGCGGAGAGCGAATGCCAATGTCCGAGACGCGTCGTCGATACGAGCTCTTCATTGACGAATGATTCCGTGCCGGCATCTGGATTTTTGAGCAATTCAATGAGAGACGACTTCGTGGCCACCTGCGATGCCTGCCAAAATCGCATGCGGATCACCGTGGCAATATGAGATTCACGCGATCCCGCAATCGCTTTGACGCGGGCAAATGCCGCGTCGGTCAGCGCATTCTCGGCCGCATGGAAAGCAAGCAGGCCAATCGCCGCACTGGATACCATCACGAGCAGCGCCATGACGAGTGAAATGCGACTGCGGAGGGATTTGCGAAATAAATCGAACATAGCACCTCCACTTGGCACGCTGAACTTACAAGGAATGACTCCCGAGGAATCGCGGCGAAGCAAAATTCGCTCCACGGCGTTTTACCCAGCCGAAAACCGCTCTAGGAAAGCGTCATCGTTCGCGTGACGGCCACACGCATGGCTGGGCGATCCGCAAGATTTGCATTGGTGCGCGCAGTTCGTGCGTCGAGGCGTCGAGCGGCCTCATGCGACCCGCGGGGTATTTCATCAATGCCCGCGCGCGCCGCTATTCCTGAGGCCTGGTTTCCCGAACCGTTGGATAATGCTCCGCCGTCACATCCTCGGTTTTCCCGACCGAAAACCCAAGCTTCAGCCCTGCGATGAATACGGCGAGCGCGACGACGCCCAATGCGAAAATCGTGTCGCCGATCACCCGGAGCCAGCGCAATGTCTGCATGGTATCCGTCTGCAGGAATTCAGCCGAACGGGCGTACCACATGCCATGCTCGACGCTCGCCAGAGTCTGCAAGACGCCCACGGGCAGCACGCTGATGATGGTCATCGCGGCCAATCCGATATTGATGGCCCAGAAGGCGAAGGAAATCAGACCTTGCTTCCAGACGTGACGCGCCGCCAAACCCTTGAGGCAGAAGAGCATGAGGCCGATACCGAGATTCCCATAAACGCCAAACAGCGCGGTATGGCCGTGCACGGGCGTCGTATTGAGGCCCTGCATGTAATAGAGCGCAATCGGCGGGTTGATCAAGAAACCAAAAATCCCTGCGCCGACGAAGTTCCAAAACGCCACGGCGATGAAGAAGTAAATCGGCCATCTGTAGGCTTTGACCCATTCCGCCGCGCGGCTGAGCGTGAGGTTGTGGTAGGCTTCGAAGCCCATGAGAATGAGCGGCACGACCTCGAGCGCGCTGAAGCTCGCTCCAATGGCCAAAATCGCCGTGGGCGTGCCCGTGAAATAGAGATGATGGAACGTTCCCAAGATCCCGCCGCTCAGGAAAACGATCGTGGAAAACAAGACCGCTACCGTCGCAATATGCGCCCGGATCAAGCCCATGCGCGTAAAGAGGAACGCGACGGCCACCGTGGCAAAAACCTCGAAGAAGCCTTCGACCCAGAGGTGCACGACCCACCACCGCCAATACTCGGCAACGGCGAGGTTCGTGCGCTGCCCCCACATGATCCCCGCAGCATAAAAGATCGCGATCGCGGCAGAAGCAATCGTGAAGACGATGAGCAAATGGCGGCTCTCGCGTTGGGACTTGAATGCCGGCAGGATGGCTCGAACCATGAGCCCGAGCCAAAGAAACAAGCCAACGAGCAAAAAGAGCTGCCAGAATCGACCGAGCTCGACGTATTCATAGCCCTGGTGCCCGAACCAGAAGTTCTCGGTCAAACCCAAGCGCTGCATGACGCCAAACCATTGACCAGCAAGCGAACCCACGACGATGACGAGCAGCGCGACGAACAAAAAGTTCACGCCTGCTCGCTGATACCGAGGCTCGTAGCCCGACACCGCCGGTGCGATGAATAGCCCGGTCGCGAGCCACGATGTTGCAATCCAGAAAATGGCGAGCTGCAAATGCCACGTTCGAGTGACCGCATAAGGCAGGTATTTCGCCAAAGGGAAACCATAAAAACCCGTGCCCTCGACACCATAATGCGCCGTAACGACGCCAAGGAGCACCTGGACGAGCACGAGCGCCGCGACGACCCAAAAATACTTCAACGTCGCCTGCATCGAAGGCGTGGGATCGAGCGCGAGAAGGGGATCTTTCTTTGGTAGCGCCTCGGTGTCGACTGCCTCGTCCTTGCGGGAGGCATAATAAAACGCGAGCAGCCCAATGCCCGCGATGAGAAGAATGACGCTGAACCCGGTCCAAATCAGCAATGACCCCGCGGGGCGATTGCCTACCAATTCCTCCGGCGGCCAGTTGTTCGTGTACGTGATGCTCTGGCCCGGGCGGTTCGTAACCGTCGCCCACGAGGCCCAGAAGAAAAACTTGTTGAGCTTCTCCACTCGCTCCGGCGTACCAGCCGCATTGGCCGGCATCGCGTAGGCCGCGCGCAGCTTGTCGAATTCGGGATCATCCGTGAAGAGCGACGCATAATGCTTGCTTACATGCTGAATGGCTTCAGCCCGCAGCGGCGAAATGGTCAACGTTGCAGAGGCCGAATCGTAGGTGTTCGTACGAATTTCGCGTGCCAAGCGAGTTTTCAGGACGGCTTGCTGCTCGTCCGAAAGCCCATCGAAGGGGGCGCCGAACTCGGTCTTTCCCCACTTGTCGAGGATGTAGACGGCTTCACGATGCAGCCAATCCGCCGACCAGTCGGGTGCGACGTAAGATCCATGACCCCAAATGGAGCCGATGTTGTGTCCGCCGACCGACTGCCAGATGTTCTGGCCGTCCAAGATGTCTTCGCCGGTAAAAAGTACTTGACCGCTCGAATCGACCACCTGCTTGGGAATGGGCGGGGCTTGCCGATAAATTTCGACGCCGTAATATCCCAGGCCCGCGAACGACACGATCAGCACGACTGCAAAAGCGAACCAAAGTTTGACGTACTGCCGCATATGGCCTCCGAGCGACGTGAAGCTCCGCGATATAGCAGCGAATGTGCCAGGTTTGGCTACTGCTGATCACAAAAACCGTCGCTGTTGGAATTTGACAATGTGAGTGTACGGGCGGGCTCGTTCACGCGATCGAGCGATATAGGGTCGAGTGATGGCGTTGAGAAGGTGCCCGAGGGATCTTCGAAGGACAGGTCAATGGATTGGCGGTTGGCCGACGACTGCGATTCAACGGTTATGGTCGCAGCGCTTTTTCGTGACGCGATCCCCAGTGATCGCATAACGGTTTCCGTCGAACGTGATTTGCACGTGATGTGTCTCCTCGCAACATTCCGGGCACCCGCTCGTGGCCTCGAGCTCGCGCAGGCCCTTCGAAAACCGAGGCGTCGGTTCGGGCACCCCGTTGAACGACAGCGTGCCGACGTGATAACCGCATTCGCCACGACGCACATAGAACGCGTAGGTTGAAATCATGCCGGCGGCGCCCAGGAAGAGCACGTCGTCGGCTGTCCCGTCGCCATCGAGGTCGATTGGGGGAAGCGATACGCGCTGCGCCAGCGTCTCGAGGACCTCGGTATCCAATTCGCTCTCGATCGCGGCATGGCGGAGCGTTTTCCAGCAAGGTCCAGCGACCGTTCCGCCGCGCGGCAGTTTCAGATCCGACTTCGCGAGCGTCGCCTCGGCGAGGAGCTGCGCCTTCTGCTCCGGGGACCGGGTGGGATTCGGCGGCTTCTCCTTCGACACGACCTCGACCAGTCGTAGCCTTTGCGAGGGCGCATCCGCGGGCGGCGACTTCGCACCGTCCACCTTCACGCGCAGTTCGTACGCGTAGCCCTCTTCGTAGGAAAACCCCTCGATTTTCCCATAAAAAAGCGACCACTCCTCGCTCTCCGCCTCCCTTACCTGCATACACAGCCGAGGGCCTTCCCCTTCGCAATCGACGCGCTTGTCCCGCACGAAGATCGTCTTGTCCCAGGCTTTCGCGGGCGATTCCGCCTTTTCTTTGGGCTTGGCCGACGGCGTTTCAGGCGCCCCTTGCGTCGCGCTCGCACCGTTTGGGACAGTAGCGCCGCTTTGCGTGGCGCTCGGTTCGCAGGCAATGCAAAAAACGAGGGTCATCCAGACGGCATGACGCGACGATCCAATCATGACGCCGCAGCGTACTTCATGCTTCTGTCGTCCGGTCAAATAAATATGCTGGAAAATCGACCAAACACCTGGGATAGTCAAGCCATGGACGAAAGGCTCGTTTCCCTGTCCGGTGTGTTCGCCGTGCTTCTATGCGTGGCGGGATGCAACCAGTCCTCTTCGTCTGCGCCGCCGCGGATGGCCGGTCCGCCTCCGGGTACGTGGATCGGCTCGCCCCAAGCAGCCCCTCAGCATGCCGAAACGTACCGCCCCGCTGCACCGCGGCATTTCGCGAGTGCGTTCATTTACCTTGCCAACAACGCGGCAAGGCAGCTCGTCCATTTCGAGGTCGTCGACGGCATTGCGGTCATGGAGGGTGACATTCGCCTCGGCCCCGCGACGCTCGTGCCTTTCCGATATGGGCTTCCGCAGCGTCCCGCGGGCGCAGTCCAGGGCGCGGTGGCCATTCGTGATCTGACGGACCTTTGGCCACGGGGAGAAATCCCCTATGCGATTGATCCTTCGGTTTCCGCCGCGAAAATCGAATGGATTCATTGGACCGCATCGCATCTCGGCACCACGTCGCTGAGACTTCGCCCCCGCGCTGGGGATCGCGATTACGTGCTTTTTCGCGATGGTGGAGACGGCAATGGATGCCATTCTTATGTCGGGCGCGTCGGAGGTGCGCAGGAGATCGAGCTCGCTGATTGCGCGCGAGGCAGTGTCGTTCACGAAGTCCTCCATGCGGCGGGGTTTTTCCACGAGCAGTCGCGCGATGATCGCGATGAGTACGTCACCATCATGTGGGACGAAATCGTGCCAGAATTCAGGTGGAATTTCGAGAAAACAGGCGGCAAGGGCGAGATCCTGGGCCCTACGATTACCAGAGCATCATGCATTATTCGACGCGCGCATTCAGCCGGACGGGCAAGCCGACGATCGTCCCTCGAGTGCCGAACGCCAGCATTGGACAGCGCGAGGGTCTTTCCGACCGCGACAGGGCTGCAATTCAAGCGCTTTATGGCGGCGGAACACCCGAATTGCCCATTCCGCAGCCAACGCCGCCCACCATTCCCGGAACGAGTTTTCCATTTCCGATCACCGGATTGCCTTTGCCGAGCCTCCCACTCCCGGTGCCGAGCTTTCCATTCCCCGGTATGCCTGCGCCTCCAGCGGCCCCAGCTCCGCAACCCGCCGGCCCGATTGCCATTGCGGGAAACTATGCGAGCACGCGAGGACCGATGCAATGCTCGGAGAATGCATCGATGGTTGCTTGCAGCTTTCAGGATGGAGGTTCCCAGGGGCGCCTCGATTGCATGAAGGACGCAGGAAGTGTGGGGCTTTCGTGCACGTGGATGACGTTTTTGCCGCGCCCGAGCTCGGGCCGCGCGTCGCTCAAGCGAAGCTCCACGGCCGATCCGAACCTCGCCGGGACCTGGGGCAACTTTCACAGCGACACCGACGGCGGAAGGTGGGACGCGACGAGGCAATGAGGGTGGGCCGAGACAGAGGCGCTCGCTTCATGCCGGCGACCCTGGGCAGGCTCATGCACCGTCCTCGTTGCGCAACCCTGTGATGGCAGAAGAGCGAGACTGCGGGTCTTCACGCCCGGTAACAGAAGGTTACCGAGCACGATGGAGCTTGCCGCGAGCAAGGCTCGACGCGTCGACAAGGCCGCCGCGCAATGGTCGAAAATGGCGGTTTGTATGGACTCGGTAACCGAAGTATGAGAGATTCTTGGCGATGACGCCTTGGAAGGTCTCGCTTGGCGCGCTTACGATAGCACTGACAGCGTCGCTCATTGGCAGCCAGGGGTGCGTCTCCGGCCCCGACGTCCCTGGGGGCGTCGGCGGCCCGAGCGGCCCCATTGGTGCAGAACCGAGCGTCTTTGCGATATACGCGGTGCCCGCGTCGCTCGATGCCCTCGCCGAAGAGACCTTCTTCGACCACCCGTGGCCGAGCGATCTGCGCATCGAAAACGGATCGCCGCGCTTCAAGGGCTTCTACAATCCGAAGCCGATCCCGATCCTGGGGTACTACATCGACGCGATGGACGGCCTCGTCGACGGCTTTTCGCCTGCGGGCGCGGGTTATCTTCGCTTCACGGGCGCGATCGACACGGACACGCTCCCCGCCACGCCCAAGGACGCACAGGACCCCGACGCCAGCGTGCAGCTCATCGACGTCGACCCCAATTCCCCCGAATACGGCACGAGGAAGCTCGTTTCCATCTCCTTCCACGCGGAGCGGGGCCTCTACTACCTCCCCGATACGCTCGCGTTCATCCCGACGCCTGGTTTCCCGCTTCGGCCCCACACGCGTTATGCGCTCGTCGTCACGGACGCGCTGCACGCGGAAGACGGCACGCCGATCGGCCAGAGCGAGACGGTCGCCATGCTCGTCGGCGCGAAGGCGCCCAATGCGGCCACGCAAGCCGCGAGCGCCGCTCTCGCGGATGCCGTGGGCGAGATCCAAAAGGCCGGCATTGCGCGCGAGCATATCGTGCATCTCGCCGTATTCACGACCGCGGACCCGACAAAAGAGCTCATTGCCGTGCGCGACGGCGTGGCGAAGACATCCGATCCCCCAACGGCCGACGCGGACATGTGGAAGGTCGGCAGCTCGAACGCGACCTACACCGAATACCAGGGGAGCTACGGGCCTTCGCCGAATTATCAGGCGGGCACGCTCCCATTCATTTCATTCGGCTCCGGCGGACAGTTCGTATTCGAGAATGGTTTGCCCGTCGTGCAGAGCGTCTCCGATCTGCGCTTTTCACTGACTGTGCCGTCGTCGAATGCGTGCCCGATGCCCCCTCGGGTTACCCGATCGTGCTCTACGCGCACGGTACCGGCGGCAACTGGCGGAGCTACATCGCCGACGGTACTGCCCGGTCGCTGGCCGCCCGATGCATCGCGACCATGGGCGTCGATCAAATCTTCCAAGGCACACGCCCAGGCTCGTTTCCGGGCGCCAGCGAAAGCCAAATTGGGCTCACGTTCTACAACTTCCAGAACCCAATCGCCGCTCGCACCAACGGCCGCCAGGCTGCCATCGACGAGGTGCAGCGCTCGCGCCTCTTCACGGAGAGCCACCTCGTGGTGCCCGCTTCGGTGTCGACGACCGGCGCGGACATCCTTTTCGATGCGACAAAACTCATGGTCTTCGGCCATTCGCAGGGAGGGCTCAACGGGCCGCTCTTCACCGCCATCGATCCCACGGCGCGCGGTGGGGTCTTTTCCGGCGCGGGCGCCATCATCACGCTGGGCCTGCTCGAAAAAACCCAGCCTCAGCCGAGCGTGTCGCTCCTCCTGCGCAAATTGCTCGGTTTCAGCACGTCGAACGCGGACGAGCTCGACATTTTCCACCCCTGCATGTCGCTCGTCCAGTCGCTCACCGACGTCGTGGACCCCATCAACTACGCGCGCCTGCAGGCCATCGAGCCGCGCGCCGGGTTCGCGCCCAAGAGCGTTTACATGACCGAGGGCATCAACCCCGACGGTGGGGGCGACACCTACGCGCCGCCTGCGAGCATCGAGGCGCACGCCATTTCCATGGGCCTGCCGCTCCAGCTCCCCGCCACGTATGACATCCCGCAGCTCGCTTGGGGCGGGCCGACTCCCACGGAGGTGCCGGCGGGCGGCCTCGTGGGCAACCTCGCAGACGGAGCCGCGTCGGGCATTCTCGCGCAGTGGTCGCCGCCTGCCGGGAGCGACGGCCATTTCGTTGTTTTTTCCGTGCCTGCCGCGCGTGCGCAGGCGGCGAAGTTTTTGCAAAACCTCGCGGCGAAACCGAGCGGCCTCGTTCCTCCGCCCCATGTCAAGCTATCCGATGTCAACGCCGGCGCGTGCGAGCCGTTCGCGGGGACCTACACGCCGGCCTGCCTCGAATGCCTCGCGGCGAGCTGCTGCGACGTAGCGCTTTCGTGTTATGCGGAGCCCGACTGCTTTCAATATGCGAGCTGCCGGCAGAACTGCGGCACTCAATCGTGCATCGACACCTGCGCGCAGCTCTACCCCATGATGGAACCCGCCTTTGGGGACATGACGGCGTGCCTGCACGCGAGTTGCCCGGACACGTGTCCATTCTGACGAGCGAAAAATCAAATCCCCACCGGCAGGCAGCAGGCAAATCCCCACCCACGTTGGCGGCCGCCAGGGTCTCATCCTAAATTTCTCGAAAATCACGGCCAATTCAATCGGCATGAACTGCGGCAATCGCTCCGCACCCATCCTCGACGTAGTACGTCACACTCGCCGCGCGGTCTGCTCCCAGCACCGCTCAAGCTGTGGTTCACCGAGATCGAATGCGAAGTCCCACAACGCGCCGCATAACAACGCCAGCATTACACTCGCCGCGCCATTGATGTACACTTGTATACGTTTTCTTAAAAATACCACCGTAACAAGACACACGTCCGCATTGGCTAATGCCGTTTCGTGCAGCTCATCACGCAATGGTCTTCAATTGCAACCCATCAAATGCTGCCGGCGTTCAAATGCGGATGTTCACCGAATGGAGCACGCGCATCCACCACGTTCCTGCAGGAAACGCCACATCACGGTTGCCCATACTCCACTGCTCGAGCGCCTCACGATACGCCGCCCGAAACGCGGTCACCGCACGCCGAGCGGCAGCCGCAATGGCACCGCAACCTCGACCCGCTGCGAATGTCGGATTCAGCTTGCGCGTCGGTTCCGGCGTCTTCGACCGTGTTTCCGTCGAAATCGTTGCCGCTCGTTTTGCCCCCAGAACATTTTCCGGCGCAATGGTTTTCCGAGCCTCCGCCACTTCGTGCGCCAATGCCGTCGCAACATCGTCACGAAATGCTCGAGCCTCCGCTTCTGCAATCGTCGGCGGCAACGTGATTGGCAAATCCACCACATCTCGCCATTTTGTCGCATCGAAATACACCTTCGGACGCGTCGTTTTCAGCACCGTCTGACCAATATCAATAGCCCGCGTTTTCGCGCCTGGCCATTCCTCCGGCTCGAGTACCGCCCCCGCCGCAACAGGGTTTGCCAGCACATACGCGATTTTCTCGACAATCGATTTTCGCGTCAACAATTCCACGACACTCGGTTGCTCCGAATCCCACATCGAACCCTCCCAGCGGCGGAGGGTCTTCGTTCCCATTGCGACGAATCGATGGAAGTAGGCCAGGAAAGCGGAAGCACTCCGTGCGGATCCGTCACCACGAGGTGAATGTGCGTCGACATTGCGCAAAATGCATGCACCTTCACACCGTAAACACGCGCTGCCACCGCCAATGAATACTCAACGAGCTCCTTCATTCTCATCATCAGGACGAAGTAAAAAATATCGACATATGGTACGTCGTGTCACCAAATAGGTCTTACCGGGAAGAATCTTTCGAGCGTATGACATGTGTCGCTCCAGTTTGGTCTGGTTTGCACGTAGCGAGTTCCGTGCCATGACTGGAACTCAATGATTCCAATATGTTATGACCATCCGACGTTGGCGGAATCGCCCCGCCGCCACCCCCCGCCATGGCGGCCGCCAGGTGATGTGTTGACTCTTACATCAACCATTGCGTTGTCGTGACGGAGGCAAAAGATCCGCTCGCCAATACGGTCGAGATTGAAAAGGACTCTCGGGTGCTCGGGCCTGTGCTGGTGACGCATCCGAATCGCAATCGCAGTGCCGTGAAGGTCGACGATTTGGTGTTGGTCATTGCGACGGCCGTGATGTGAAAACTCCCGCCGCCGACGCACGTAACGACATTACTTTCGTCCGTCGGTAGCGCACACTCTGATGGTGGGGCGAAAATGACGACCTCCGCGGGGCCGACGTGCCTTGGGCATTTGTTCTTATGCCGTTGGTTCAGTTCACGATTTGCGCGCCAAATCCTGTGATGGGGCGGTTGCCCGTCATCGTCGAGAGGCCACTTGACCATCGCGGATCGATTGTATCAATAATGTCTTTCGCGTCCAAGAAGGTACACACTAGCTCGGTTCCAAGGTATTTGATCGCGTTCTACCACATGTTGAATATTCTCGAATTCCTCACGTGCAGCCCGGATCGCTTGCGGGCCGCCGTCATGCGCCGATGCACCGACGACGTGGACGTCTCCCTTGATAGCGTCGATCATCCGCTCGATGTGCGAGACATCTTCGGCATCGAAGCGCCCCCATTCCGGCTTGGTGCCGCACATCCGAACGATCGGACGCATTTGTTTCGGCTTTGAAAACCAGCCCATCGCTTCTGCGCCGTACTACAGCATTGTGTCAAAGACAAAATACACCCTACTATTTTGGTCTAGATACTGCTATGGATGAGAAATCCATGATCACCATGAGCCGCTCGATCTGCTTTGCCCCGCTGCTCTTCACCCTCGGATGCGCATCTTCGCCGCCTCCCGCGGCGCCATCGCCATCGCCCGCAGCGAAATCGGCTGGACCGGGTATGGTGGCTGTCTTGGGCGTTCTTCCCGCTGATGATCCGGCGCCGGAAGTAGCTGCTGCCCCGCCCGCTCCACCTCCACCACCACCTCCGCCGGTTGTCGCGTATTCGCTCGCGGTGCGGGATCTGATTGATCCTCCCGCGAGTCCGCTGCTCGACGCCGTATCTGCCGATGTGCGACGAGGAGATTGGGCGAAAGCCTCGGTTTCGCTCGCCAAACTTTTGCCCGGCATTGACGAGAAGGGCCAAATTCACGAAAAGATCGCGGCACACGCGCTTGCAGGTCGCATTGCTGCGCGGATGAAAAACGCAAAAAAGGCGGACACCGAATACGAAAAAGCGCTCGAATTGTCAAAAGAACCGAGCGCCGAGCCGGAGGGCAATGACGCAGAAAATCGGCATCGACATCAGACGCTAGCGTTTGCCGTGGGTGAGGCTCAATTTTACTTCGCGGAAAAGAAGGGCAAAGAAGCCGACGACGTGGCAATGCCGAAATACCACGGTTCGGGCTCGCGCGAGGACGTGCTTGCATTCATCAATCAGAAAATCGTGACGTGGATCAAGACCAAGCGGCCCAAGACGGAGGAGGCGGAAAAACAATACGCGAAGATCCTCGCACATCAGCCATCGCCGCATCCGCACTGGGCCATTGCCGCGTCCGCCCGAGTGGGCCAACTCTGGGCGCGTTTCGTGGACGATTTTCGCAACGCACCGATGCCCAAGGAATGGATGAGCGACGGCGTGATCCCGGGAACGGAGCTCACATATGCCGAATTGCGCACGGAATATCGGAGCAAGCTCGAGGAAGCGAGCGAAGCGCAGTTCGAATCGGCACGTAGAGCATTCGGGTCATGTGTCGATTACGCGACGAAGTTCAACATCGCGAACGAGGACAGCAAGCGTTGCCAGGCGTGGCTCGCGGCGCACCCGAGTGCGAAGTGAACGATCACCTTGTCTCTACCCGATCACCGCGAATTGTCCGGTCAACGTCCTAACTCATTGCTTCAGCCACACCTCGCTGCCGTCGCAGTTGTTGCATGTGAGGAAACCGCTCTCGCTCGTGGGCGTGAGCTCGGTAGGACCCGAGATCCGAAACTCGACGTGCACCATGTTCGGATCCCCAAGCTTGCCTTCGGGCGCGAGCTTCAGCATATCGTCTTCCACAGCGTAGCTCCACGTCTCGACCCCGTATCCCTCGCAAAAATTGCGATTGATCTCGGACACCGTCCGGTTTGAAGTCAATCGTGACGAGAGGATCACACGCAGCGGCGTAAATCCCGTCGTGATCTGCGGTCTCGTCGCCCGCGCAGGCAGGAAGAAAAAAAACCGCCAGCGTGGCGATCATTGCATGAGCCAAGTGGTTGCGTGACAAGGTCGTTCGTTTCACGTGCATACTCTAACACAGACCGCGCCCGGCGCGACACGATCCTTACGAACATTCGCTTTCACGGATCCAGCTCCGGTCATTTTTTTGTATCCGAAAGTCATCTTGGTCAGGTACACTCGGCTGCAATGAAGCCAGGCACAGGAATCGAAACGACGGGTCGTCGCCAAATCTGGGTTCGTTACAGAATGAGCGTCCAGGGCTTGCTCTTGTGCGGATTGCTGGGGCAGCTCGGGTGTGAATCGGCGGATGCCAAGGCTTGTCGTGACAACTACACGAAGGCGCACGCACTGATAAACGGCATGGACGCAGGCGCCATCGAGAGCGTCGACCCGGCACTCGAAGCGGTGGAGAATGCCATCCCGCCATGCAAGAAGGCAAATTTGAACAAGGAGTTGGCTGAGCTCGACAAAGCGCACAGGACGCTGCAATCGAACGCGAACCGGTTACGTAGTCAAGGGTCGCGCAAGGAGCTCAGTCCAGAGGAATTGGACAAGCTGCTCGAGGAAGGCGATCCGGATTGCCCGAAAGGACAGTCGTACAACTACAGGAAAACCGGCAAGCAGGTGCGCTGTACGGGGCCGCAGCTCGTGGCGTTTTCACGTGGACAAGCCGAAGAATATTTCAAGAATCGAGGCTTCAGGCTGAAAGTGGATGGTACGCGTCTGGTGGCAGAGTTTGGCCCGGAATCGTACCATTACGAGTTTACCGGTCCCGAGAACACCGCCAAAACACGGTGTCTCGAGGTATTCGCGAGTCCGGGCATGTCGTGGGAAGAGTCCGTGGCAAGGGTGACTGGAGCCCATCCGGCGCAACTGAAAAAGGGAGCGCCCGTGCGTGCCCAGGACGGGTCGAAGTGGCCGCTGACCCATACCGACAATGAAAAGCAGGCAGTTTATACGCTCGGCAAATGTAGTGAATAAGTGCGGCCGGGTGCATTGCAGCTCGACGCTGGTCCCGTGCCCGCGCGCCCGAGCTCGAAGGCTGAGCGCTGCGAGTTTGCCGGTGGTCACGCAGCCTCTCGGACCTCCAAAGGCTGCGCTTCTTCGGGACCCGTCACCGTTGGCAATCCGAGCTTTTGCCAAGCCGTCATGCCGCCTAGCAAATTGTAAACATGCGCGAAATCGTATCGGCGCAAGATGCTCGTCGCCAGGCTCGCCCGATTGCCCACACTGCACGTCACGATCATCATGCGGCTCTTGCCGAATTCGGAATCGAGCGCGCCGATCTGTTCTTCGAGGTGCCCGACATAGATGTGTTTCGCGCCTGGAATGTGCCCCTCGTCCTCGAATTCCGCGTCCTCGCGCACGTCGAGCAGCACGGGGCGCTCGGGGACGCGAATGCCCCCAGCAAGCTCGCGCGGCGAAATGGTCCCCGCGTCCCTGATGGGCATTCCAGCGTTGCGCCAAGCCTCGAAGCCGCCCGCAAGCATGCCTTCGATGCGATCGATACCGACGCGGGCGAGCGAGCGCACGGCAACCGACGGATCCACCTGTTCGGGCAATACGAGAAACACCGGCGTTTCGGCATTGGCGACCCAACCGGCGAAAACCGAAAGCCCTTGGAGCCAAATGCTGTAGGAGCCGGGGACATGGCCGCCGGCAAATGCCTCGGGTGCGCGCGTATCGATGACGATGCCTTGCGTGCTCGCCTGCTCGAAAGCACGAGGCGACCGAGCCGTGCGCAGGCAGAAGCAATGCCTGATCGCCGAGCGGTGAGAGTTTCTGGTTGATCATATCGTAGAGCAGACCGGCATTTTCGCCGGTGCGATCGGGATCGGGCAAATCCGTACGACCAGCCTCGCCAATGAATAAGGAATCTCCGGTGAAAACGCCCCAAGCGCGACCGGGTGCGTCCGGGAGATACACGGCGTAACAAGTGCTTTCGGGCGTATGGCCAGGCGTATGCAGCGCGAAAAACGACATCGCCCATGTACATCGTGTCGCCGTCCCTCAATCGTTGGTCCGAAGGGCCGAATAGCTCGTGGTCGCCGGTGACGATTCGAGCGCCGAGCAATCGCGCAAGCTCGGCCGAACCAAGGACGAAGTCCTCCTGCCGATGCGTGACGAAGACGTATCGAATGTCGAGGCCGTTCATGCGGGCAATCTCGATGTATTCGTCGACATCGCGGCGCGGATCGATGACGGCCGCTTCGCCGCGGCTGCCAATGACGTAGCTGACATGGGCCAGGCCGGGCGTCTTGACCCGACGGAAAAACAGATTGCTCACGGTTCGTCTCCTCGATGCTGGTCATGGCTGGCCGCCAATTTGCGCCACCTCCGCGATTGGAATGGTTGCAATCGGCATACCGCAAAAGCAAACCGCACGAAATGGGAGCCCATTGAGGTGCGCTTGCCGTTCGAGTCTCCGTCGGTGTCACGGAAACGTCGCGGACGCTAGCGACCGGACGGGCTTGACGTTCTGGAATTCGCCTCGAAATGATGGCCGTCGAAGCACGTTCGGAGGTCATTGCCATGAACAGCACGCAGTCGAAACCGAAGGATCGGCGTTCACCGGCAATTTCCACAATCGGTCACATTCCAGCCGCGTGCCTCGTCGGATTTCTCATCCTATGGGCACTCGTCGCGATGGACCCCAAGCACCGCCTGGTTTGGGCCATTGAAAATGTCCTGGTCGTTCCCTTCGTTCTTTTGCTCGTCGCGACGTACCATCGATTCCAATTCACTGGCCGGGCGTATTTACAGATGACCACGTTTCTCGTGCTGCATACGGTGGCGACCCATTCCAGTTATGCCGAAGCGCCTCTTGGCATGTTCATTCGGGACGCGCTTCAATCGGATCGCAATCCGTACGATCGCCTTGCGCACTTCTCGTTCGGCTTTTTCATGTTGTGTCCCCTACGCGAGCTGGTCATGCGGTATGCTCGGGACGTGGGCGCCTTTTTCCAGTTGACCGTCGCGTACCTTGCGCTCGGTTTTGCCGCAATGTCGTACGAGCTCATTGAATGGGGCGTCGCGGTGCTCGCCGTCACGAGCGCGGGTGCTCACGTGAGGGAAGCATTGCCGACCACCGTTGCGTTTCTTGCCATCCAAAACGACGCGTGGGACGTGCAAAAGGACATGGCGCTCGCATGCTTGGGCGGGCTTTTGGCGATGCTCCTGGAATTGCGTGGTTTCACCCGTCCTTCTTGCGCGGATTCGGGAGCACGATGAACAATGCAGCGTCACCTCGTTGCACGCGAATCAAGTGTCCTCCCGCGCGCTCCTGCGTCAGCCTTTTGGCCGCTTCGTCCGCGGTCACGACCGCGCTGCCGTCGATGTCCAGCAGCACATCGCCTTCGCGAAGCCCCACCTCCGCAGCCGCGCTGCCCGGGCGGACCGCCGTAATGACGACGCCCTTCAGCTCTGGATCGATATCGAGTCGTTCTGCGAGCTTCGGCGTCAATGTTTGCAATCCGAGCCCGAGCGCGTCCTCGGGAAGCGTGCCACGCTTGTCGTTGGTCTCCTTTGCGGCAGGCATTTCCGCCGTACGCATTTCGATGATCAATTCGCGCCCGTCGCGCCACACCGTGACGTCAATCTTTTCGCCGACTTTTCGAGCGAGCACGGCTTGCTGCACTTCGCGCGAATCCGCCGTCTTCGTGCCGTCGACGCGAACGATGATGTCGCCCACGCGAATACCCGCCTTCTCCGCCGGTGAGCCTTCTTGGACTTGTGAAACGAGCGCTCCCTTGTCGGGAGCATTCTCTCCAAGCGCCGCTTCGAGGTCCGGCGTGAGCGATTGCATCACGATGCCAATGAAGGGCCGCTTCACCTTGCCTTGCTCGATGAGCTGACGCGCAATGGGGCGTGCAATGGATTCGGAAACGGCAAAACCGACGCCGGTCCCAAGGCCCGCAATCATCGTGTTGATACCCACGACCTCGCCGCGCAGGTTGACCAGTGGTCCGCCTGAATTGCCCGGATTGATGGACGCGTCCGTTTGCAAAAAATCTTCGAGCTGCCCCGGGGCAAACCCATATCGACCCTTGGCCGAAAGCACACCCACCGTCACGCTGTGATTGAGACCGAATGGGTTGCCGATTGCAATGACCCACTCGCCCACGCGCATCTTCTCCGCACTGCCGAATTCGGCTGGCTTCACCGTCGCGCCATCGACCTTCAGTACGGCAAGGTCCGTCATGGAATCGGTACCCACGATCTTTGCTTTCATCTTTTTGCCGTCGATGAAGGTCACTTCCACCTCATCGGCGCCATCCACCACGTGATGGTTCGTCAGAATGTGGCCCTGATCGTCGATGACCACCCGAGCCCATTCCAATGCGCGGTCCGGGTGGTTCGGGAATCATGCTATGAAAATCCTCGAAGAAACGTTCGAATGGCGTTCCCTCGAATGGATTCCTCCCAGGTCCGGGCGTCGCGGGCCGCTGTTGTCGCGTCGTAATGCGAACGACCGATGGCGCCACGCGCTGGGCCACGTCGGCAAACGCCTGACCGACCTCTCGAGCTTCGGGAACCGTCGCTATGGCCTTGGCCGGCCGATCGTTTTTCCCCTGCTCGGTCGACGACCCTTCACCGCGTCCGTTTGCACAGGTCCCGGCAGGCGAGCCGACCGCGAGCGCACACGCCACGAAAAACCCGCTCAGCATGGCGGGCTTGGGCTTCGATCGCCGCATCATCGAACCTCCTCGCGATCGAGGCCGTCATTCTCACGAAAAATACGAATTCTCATAGCAGCCGAGCTCTGAGACCACGGTGTCGCGGAAAGTGCCATGTTTGCCGCTCCTGCAAGTGGTAAGCCGTACGGGACGAACCACGGACGGTCGAGCTGCAATGGGTCATTCTCATCCGCTGCCGAGCATTGGCGGGCTGTTCCATTGATGACCTGGCCTTTTTTTGCAATCGATCCGTGCTCGTGACCCTGCCGAAGCCAACCAAGCCATTCGAGCCATCATTTCTGTCGGTCGAACAAATCCGGGGGCGCATGGCATTCGTAGGCATCGCGCTTCTCGCGCTCGGCGTCATCGCCATTTGGCGCCGCTTGCTTCCACGTACATCGCGACGATCCTCATTGGTGTTTTTCTCGTCGCAGGCGGCATTCTGCGCGTCGTTCATGGCTTCGAGCATCGGTATCGGCCGGGAATCGGCTGGCTCGTCCTGAGCGCGGTTTTCTATATCGGAGCCGGAGCCGCCATCCTCTGGGCACCCTTGATTGGTGCATTGTCCTTGACGGTCGTGGTTGGCGCATTTTTCATTCTGAGCGCCGTGTCGAAGGCGATTCGCGCGTATCAAGTGCGTGAATCGAGGGCCACGGGTTGGCTCTTGTTCGACGCCATCGTCAGCGCATTCCTCGGCATTTTGCTCCTTGCAGGCTTCCCGAGCACGGCCTTCTGGGCGCTGGGAATCATCGTGGGGATGGACTTGATCATCGGCGGTATCACCATGATCGGACTCATGGGTCGAGCCAAAGGCACGTCTTCCATTTGAGGCTCGACCTCGCTCCTCGGGCCACGATGGTGGTGAGCCCCCTCCAGCAGCAGGTTGGTTCACTCGTTCTTCCACTTGAGCTCGAACGACAGTTCCTCGCTGCCGTCTTCGACCTCGTGCTCGACCACCAACTCGGCCCCTTGCGGCACGACGAAGCGCTTGTTTTGCACCTGAATGCGAAACGGCTCGCCGTGCTCGAGCGAGTCGGCGAGACGGCGCAATAGCGTAACGAAGTATTCCTTGGGAACGTTTTTCTCGATGTCGCGGTCGCTCATGCCACGAGCGTTATCGCATCGGCGGCAGCTTGTCGAGCCCTTCCTGCTTTTCCTGGCAGGCAGCGCATGCTCTAGCCACCCGCGAGCAGCTCGGGTGCCAGCAAAAACAGCGTACCAAACGTGACGAGAAGCATACCGCTCATCGCCTTGAGCACACGCGCCGCGCGCTCGGTCATCACGAAGCGGCGTTTCAATCCAATGAATGCCGCGACGACGGCGAGCAGCGGCACCACGTAAATCACGTTGTACAGCGCCAAATAGCCGAAACGTGACGCCGCAGAGATGCCTCGGAGCGACAGAATCCGCGTATAGACGGCAGGAAGACCCACGGTGCATCCAAGCTCCACGAGGTTCACGACGAAGGCGAGCATCGTAATGCCCGCAAGCGCCGCCGGCGTGGTCGCGGCATTGGCAATCGCCCGCATTCGCCGAAAGAGCCCCGGCTTCACCTTGTCCGGAATCACCAGCGACGGTCCTTTTTTGAACCAGACGACATCCTTGAGGTTGATGAGGCCCATGGCCAAAAGCACGACCCCGAGAATCGTCGTCACCATCGCGGACAAACCGGCCAATGAAAACAGCACGGACCACGCGGTCATGAAAATGAAATAGACGACCCCCGACATCACCACGAACGTGCCGGCATAAAGGAGCATTCGCCGCGTATCGTCGACGTGCATCAAGATGCCGAGCAGCACGACGAGCACCCACATGGCGCAGGGATTGACCCCATCGGCCAATCCCATGACGACCGTGAGCCACGGAAGCGAAACGGCGCGAGAATCCACTTCCCCTATCCACGGCACCTTGAATACTTCGCGCCTCGATGCCGGATTTCCCGCAGCCGAGCCGCCCTTTGCAGACGAAACGAGCGCTCGCAATTGCTCGTCCGTTTCGCCTTTCGTATACCCCACGATATACGAATTGCCCACCACGAACGTCGGTATTCCCACGGCTTCCGCACCGAGGCGCTCCATGGTGTCGATGTAACGCTGTCGTCCGACGGCATTTTGCCGAATTTCAATGGATTCGATGCGCAAATCCGGTCGCTCTTTCGCCAGCGCTTCGACCGCAGGCTTCGCTTCCTCGCAATGAGGGCAGCCAATGCCCCAAAAAAAGAACAACGTATTCAACTCGAGCGCTTCTGCTCGGCCCGAGGACGCGCCCGCTTCCGGGGCACCCTCGATGCCACACGCGGCAGCCGTTCCACACACCGCCGGCGGATCCGGCGCAGGCGCTTGCGCCCACGCACGCGCGCTCGCCAGGGTCATCACCAGCGCCAACATCCACGCAATACAATGCACCACTCGCATCCTGCCTCGCCGGCACGCAATCCAAGCACGAGCCATGCCGACATGGAAAGACGCTCGAACAATCCTATCCACAATGGACGACGCGCAAACGATGCACGCAAATGCAAAGCTTGCCGAAGATCCTCAGCCGCGACCCATTGCGCTCGCTACGAACCGAAACGCCTCGAGCATTTTCGCATAGGAGAAATGCGCGTTGCGTCCGCTCGGGTTCGGCACGACGTATACGCGAGCCCCGTGGATGCACTCGCCAAACTCTCCGCATCGAATCGGTTCCGATGTCTTCTTGTCGAAAAAGTTACGACAAACCGTGATTCCGACGAATACGACCCGGCGCGGTGCATACGCCTGAATCTTGGCCGCGAGCAGCTTGCGGCCCTTCGCATAATCGCTAGGTCCAAGGTCCATCACGCCACGCGTCGGGCGGGCGACGAGGTTCGTCAGTCCAAGCCCGTACCGGAGCAGCTCCATTTCCTCCTCGGGCAAAAGCTTCCTCGGAACCATCCCGCTTTCATGCATGAGGCGCCAGAATGCATTTCCCGGATTTGCAAAGTTGTGCCCTTGTTGCGCTGAGAGCAGCCCCGGGTTGGCGCCTACGAAGAGCGCTTCGAGCCCCGGAGCCAAAATGTCCGGGGTACCCCCATTCACGACGACGTGCGGAGCATGCATGGTCATGGTTTGGCCCAAGAAACGCGACAAGGCCAGTCGAAAGCGCAGCGTTGCATTGTGTCGACCTGCGCTTACGTGAACATTCTTACAAGTCACCCCGGCGTGCGGCAACAAAGCTTCCGCGCGCCGACGCCTTCCACCCACCCGGAAGGCTGGCCCTGTAAACACACGCCGGGCACCGGCGTACCTCGGACGCCTTTGATCGATCCCGTGCCAGAATCGAGATATGCGCCCACACCCGTGCAACCAAGGTCTGCCGTGACGAACTTTTTCATGCCGCCGCAAGACTCCAAGTCGAATACGTCGTGTCCACCGCCCGTGCACGTCACGGTGTTCGGATCGCATTGGCAATCCGTACACGACCGGCCATCGCTGCCCGATTCGAACACTTGTTTTTCCACCTCGAACCCCGGTGGACATGCCTCCACGTTCGCTCGATGGATGCAAATGGTCGATGCATAATCACCTTCGACCTGCGCCACGCATTGTCCACCGGTTGCACATTCCGCAACGGATTGCGCGGGACAGAGATGAATTTCCTGCGCAAACGGGGGATTTTTCACGGCGCCGGACGACGCGGTGCACGTTCCTTTTCCGGTGGCATTCGATTGCCCGACGATGACGCAATGGGACGAGGCACCCGCTGCGGCGGGCAAATTCGGATCGCACGTCGTGTCATCGGGATTCGTGGCATAATCGGCATTGCCCCCGCAATTCGTGTTGCTCCAATAACACTGCATCTTCGGCACGGTACAAACGGCGCCCGTGTACGAGCACGTGCAATCATCGCAGACGGCATTCTGGGCGGGTTCGGAATAATAAACCGTCGGAGCGGATCCATCCGGACACGGTGGCACGGGCACCGCTCCATAGTCCGCGATATGCGCACGAACAAACCTTCCCAACCCTCGGCCAAGGGCCCCGTGCAAAAGAACCCTTCGTCACATGCCGGACCTGCATCAACGCTCGATCCCGCACTGCCTCCCGCCCCACCATCGCCCGAATCTACCTGGAGTCCCGACAAACAACCGCTCGCCCACGTCAAGGCAAGGCTGCACAAAAGTACGAATGCACGCTTCATACGCGGCATCCTACCATGCACGCGGCGGTCGTGAAGTGCTCCGTGTGGACGAGCCATCGACATCCGCACGCGGCTTACAATCGCCCGCGCATTTGCCCGAGCCATTCCCGGCCTTGCGTGGGGTCGTCGAAAAAGGCGAGCATGATGAGTTTGCCCGTGAAGAACCGCATGGCTTTCGTGATGAGCTCGGCCAATACCCGCGTGCGATAACGCGCGCCGACGATGGCCGTCGCTTGTGGACGAGGATCACGCGTGCGCGACAAGCTGCGGCGCACGTCCGCCGATATTTCTTGCATGTCGTGCAAGAGCAAGAGCGTCAAGAGGCGCGATTGCCCCTCGAGAAGCATGCTCCGCAGCCGCAGATATTCGGTCAAGTGGTCGACGACGATCGACCCACGAAGCTCGACGACCATCAGGTCCGGAGGCTCGAACGAGCACGCATGGGGCCCAATGACGAATCGTTGTGCTTCAGCCTCGAGGCGCGTCGACATCACGTCACGTTCATCGCTACGGTTTCACCGACCCATGGTCTAGGCGAAAGTGTACCGATCCCTGGGACGCGAAGTCCACTCTTCAAAGATCCATCTGCTTGGCAATGATGACCTTCATGATTTCGTTCGTCCCGGCAAAGACGCGCTGAACACGCGCATCCATGTACGCTCGCGTCACGGGGTATTCGAGCATGTACCGTAGCCGCCGAAGAATTGCAAACATTCATCGACGACCTCGCCAAGCATCTCGGTTTGCCACAGTTTGGCCATCGAACATTCCTTGACGAGGTACTTGCCGGCAACGTGATCGGAGAGCAATCGATCGAGAAATGCTCGGCCCACTTCGACCTTCGTCGCACATTCGGCCAACTTGAACTGCGTGTTTTGAAACTTGGAAATGGGCTTGCCAAAAGCCTTTCGGTCCTTGCAATACGCAACCGTATCCTTCAGCACTTGCTCGGCCGCCGCTTGCGCACCCACGGCCACGACGAGCCGCTCCTGCTGAAGGTTTCGCATGAGCATCAAAAACCCCGCGCCCTCGTCCCCGAGACGATTCGCCACCGGAACGCGGCAATCCTCGAACGATAGCTCCGCCGTGTCTTGCGAAGCCATCCCCATCTTGCGCAGCTTTTTCCCTTTCACGAATCCTGGCGTCGATGCCTCGACGACGAACAAACTGATGCCTTGATGGGCATTGGCCGGATTCATATCGGTTTTCGCCGCCACGATGCACAAATCGCAAAGAATGCCATTCGAAATGAACGTCTTGGCGCCATTCAGCACGTAATGGTCACCGTCACGCACGGCCGTCGTTGCAATCGCTGCAAGGTCACTGCCTGTGCCCGGTTCGGTCATTGCAATGGCCGTCACGATGTCCCCCGATACGCAGTCGGGAAGCCACCGCTTTTTCTGATCCTCGGTGCCGAACGCGACGATGTAGGGCACGACGATGTCCGAATGCAGCGGCATGGCCAATCCCGAATCATGCGCGTACGCCAGCTCTTCGATCACCACGACCGAGTGCAAAAAATCGCCCCCGGCTCCGCCGTAGTCGGGAGCGAGCCACGGGCACAAGAAGCCGGCTTGCCCGGCTTTGCGCCATACGTCGCGATCGACGCTTCCCTGCTCCATCCATCGATCCTGGTGCGGCTTCACCTCGCGATCGATGAATTTGCGAAACGATTGGCGAAAGAGGTCGTGTTCTTCACGAAAAATATTTCGGTCCATGGCAGTCTGGCCGTTCTATCGCAACGCTTTGGCGGTGTCCATGGCGATTGCAAATCACCGGGCCGCTTTTGGCTACGTTTCATCCGCGGGCGCATACCCACCCGCAAGACGCGCGCGCGCATGCTCGATGGCGTGCAAGAGCTTCCGTTCGAGCAATTCGCGTGGCGGCAGCTCCGTCAAGTACCGCGCGACCCGAATGGCACCGTCCGTGAGCTGCAACAGCTCGATCTGTTCTTCGTTTTTGTCCGCGCACAGAATGAGGCCCAATGGAGGGTTTTCGTGCGGCTCACGTTCGTGCTTGTCGAGCCACCGCAAATACAGCTCCATTTGCCCTTTGTCGCTCGCTTCGAAACGGCCAAGCTTCAGCTCGACGGCAACCAATGCGCGCAAAGGACGGTGAAAAAACAACAAATCGAGATAAAAATCATCGGGACCAATGGACATGCGCTTTTGCCGCGCCACAAAAGTAAACCCTTGCCCAAGCTCGAGCAGAAAAGATTCCAGCTCGCGTAAAATGGCCGCTTCCAAGTCGCTTTCGCTGAAATCCGACGGCAACCGGAGAAAGTCCAAAACGTACGGATCGCGAAAAACGAGGTCCGGTGTCATCCGTCCTTCGTTGCCAAGCGTCGTGAGCGATTGCTCGACGACCGCATCGGGATGCTTGGCGATGGCCGTTCGCTCGTAAAGCATGCCGGCGATTTTTGTTTGGAGCATACGTGTGCTCCATCGCTCGGTGCGGCAGAGTTCGAGGTAGAACCGGCGTTTGAGTGGGTCATCGAGCGCGATGATCTCGCGCAGATGGGTCCAGCTCAATTGTCGCCGCAGTGCGGCGACAATCTCTGGATCGGGGAATACTTCGGCAAACTGCATCATCCGGTAGAGACCGCTCTTCTTGAACCCGCGGCCGTACTCGGCCGAGAGAGCCTTGGCAACCGTCGTGATTACCTGTTCGCCGTAGGCGCCGCGTTCGTGGCCCACGACGTCTTGCCGGAGCCGATTTCCGATCTGCCAGTAAAGCCAGATCAGTTCACTGTTGACGGTTTGCGCAACGTGTCCGCGGCTCGCTTCGATGAGCGCACGCAGCTCGCTGACGAGTGTTGTCGGAAGCACAGTCGAGAGGTTGCTCATACGACGTCGTGAGGTCGATACCGCGTCCCGGACAAACGTGCTAGCGAAATCGACGGGGCGAGCTCGGCTGCTTTAGTCTTGCAGAAGGAGGTCGTTCGGTTCGGCATGGCCGCATCGACCGGCCCCTACTGAGATTGTCGCCGCACTGCGGCTACAATTGTGTAGGCATAATCACGACAATTGTGACCGCACTGCGGCTTGTGGCCGCACTGCGGCTACAATTGTGTAGGCATGATCGCATTGATTGTGCACGCACTGCGTGCACAATCTTCGACAGCTTCACGGCCCGCGTCGTGGCGTGTGGCCGAGCGTCACGATCGGCCGCTATTTCTTCAACTTGCCCGCAGCCTTCAACTTCACGAGCTCGCTGTTGCCGCCCACGAGCACTCCGTCGAAAAACACCATCGGAAACGTCGGAAACCCGGCCCAAAGCTTGATGGCAAGGCGCTCCTTCCACTTGGAAAAGTAGCTTCCGTATTCCAGATACGTATACGCGATGCCTTCTTGGTCGAGCAGCCTACGAGCGGCCTTCACGACGGGGTTTTGCGCCATACCAACGACCACGACTGGGTCGCGTGCGACGGTGGCGGCAACTTCGTCGACGATGCCGCGGTGAAAGGACGCAATAATGGCGTGGACTTCGGGGGATACTTTGTCAGCAGCAAGAAGTGGGCGAGTCGTCATGACCGCCGGATATAGTCCACGTGGAACTCGAATGCCATGACGATCCCGAGCCGTAAAGTGGTTGGCACCTTTTGTCTCGCCTTCGTGTACGCTGTACGTATGGCGACCGCGACGCGCGTTTTTCTTGCAGGTGTCTTCAGCCTGGTTTTCGCAGCATGCGGCTCGCCTAGCGGCCACTCGACCGTACCGGACCAACCCCCGTTCGATCGCGACGCCGATGGGACGCCCGTCATCGTTTTGGGCGCCCCAACCCCCACAATGAAGCCGCCCGGTGGAGCCGTCATGGTCGCGGGCGATGATCCGCCTGTCGCCGTCCTGCAAATGGCCCCACCAAACGCCGACGGTGACCTCGCTGCACTCGTACGAGATCCGCGTCAATCGCGCTGGGCGCCTCGGCCGAATGCATCGCTGGTGGTCGAAATCCAAAGCCTCGAGAGGTTACTTGCCGTCACGAAACCGGATGCGAAAGACAGACCGCTCATCCTACGCCGTTTGGCCGAGGACTACGTCGAGCTGAAAAACGCGGCAATTCGTGGCATCGAGCTTGCGCAAGACCCATCACGAGCCCAAGGCGAGATCGCCAAGCTCGAGAAAGTCGCCATCGCTGCGCGTCACAACGCATTCAAATATTACCAAGAGCTGATCCATCAGCATCCGAAACACTGCCAAACAGTCCATCCGACCGATCCCGCCCAGAGTCGAGGATGCCTCGACGACGTGCTCTATTATTATGGCCTCGAGCTCGAGCAGGCCGGCAAACCCGACGAAACGCGGAAGCACTACTTGCACCTCATCCAGTCGTTTCCACAATCCCCATGGGCGCCCTACGCGTATCTCGGCTTCGGTGAATTTTTCTTTTCCGAAGCACAAGCACAAGGGAATCCTAACAAATGGGACTTTGCGCAGAAGACCTACGAAAAAGTAATACAATTCCCGGCTCCGCAAAACGAGGCACTCGGGTTTGCTCATTATCGGCTCGCGCAAATTCACGACCACAAACAAGATTATCCAGAAGCTCTTTCACACCTCCATCATGCGATCGAGTTTTCGATGAAACACGCAGGTCTTCGAAGCTCGGCGCGGCTTGGAGACGCTGCGCGGCGTGGTATCATCCCTGTCTACGCCGCTGCCGGTACGCCGCGCAAGGCTGAGCCAGTTTTCAAGCGCTTGGCGCTCGATCCCCCGGGGACGCACGATCAGCTCGCTTCCATGCTCGATGCCCTGGTGCGAACATACATGCAAGAAAACAAGCCCGCCGAAGCCGCCGAGGTCTGCCAGCATTTTTCTGGCGGTGCGAGCGTGCTGCCATCGTGCAGGTACGTGGCGCCATCGGCGATTCGAGCAGCACCATGAGGGCCACCGAATGCCTATCGCGCAAATTTCTTGCGCAGCGCTCCATTCCCGGATGCAAAAACCCATGACATCGTCTTACTGACCCGATACCATCCCAACTCTCTTCATCTTGGGGCAAGGAGACATCATGCGTTCAATGTGGTTCGTAACGGGGTTGTTGCTCTGCAGCGCAACGGCGATTGCTTCCTGCGCAGCAAGCTCTCAGACCGGTGGCGGCGGCGCTGGCGGTGGTGACGATTGGTGGGGAAATGGCGGCAGCGGGCAGTCATCATCGGGCTCGGGAGGCACCGGAGCCGGAAAAGCGTGCGAAGCCGCCTGCGCCAAGGTGCTCGAATGCGGCGCGATGGAGTGCCCGCCCGAATACCTCGATTGCTCGATGCCGAGCCCGCAAAACGAATGCATTGGGCAATGCGTCCTCAATGCAAACTGCGCGCAAATCTTCTCCATCGACTCGCAGAACCCCGATCCCGAGCTCGTTCAATGCGCCGAGGCATGCCAAAACGGCGGCTCCAGTAGCTCGAGCAGCTCCAGCAGTTCCAGCAGCGCGAGCAGTTCGAGCAGCTCCAGCAGTTCGAGCTCGGGCGGGTCGTGCAGTACATGCTCGCAACTGCTTCTCGCGACGTCGATGGACCCGCCGTGCGCTGCGTCCCAGCCAATCGTCGACGACCTCTTCACGTGCGCGTGCAACAATTTTTGCACGTCGGAATGCGAGGCCATTTGCGTATCGCAGCAAACGCCCCCGCCGGCGTGCTTCAATTGTGCACAAATGTATTGCAACCCCGAACTGACGGCTTGCACGAACGATACGTAATCGCGGCAGCGTCATTCGACCCATTTCGCTCGCTCGGGCGCTCGCGGCAGCGTCACGACGAACGTCGACCCCTCGCCCGGCACGCTCTCCACGGCAATGGCGCCCCCATGCGCCTCGACGATTCGACGCGCAATCCACAGGCCGAGACCAAATCCGCCGAATTGGCTCACCGATACCGCCCGCTCGAATTGACCGAAGATCCGCGATTGATCTTCGGAGGAAATGCCAATGCCACGGTCCCGCACCGAAAACAGGGCTTTCTCATCCATGGTCGCACGAACCTCCACGTCGATGGGCCGTCCTGCACCGTATTTGATTGCATTCGACAAAAGGTTCTCCGCGACCTGTTCGAGCCGCGCACGATCCCACCGGCCCGCCACCGCACCACGTGCATGAAGCCGGATTTCACAACCAGCTCGCACCGCCATCTGCTGCATTCGCTCGACGACGTCACGTACGGTTGCCGTCAAGTCGACGTCCTCGAACGTGAGCACGAGTCGGCCCTGCGTAATTCGAGATACGTCGAGCAAATCATCGATCAGGGCACCGAGACGGCCAGTTTGCCTGATGGCTACTTCGAGCGTTGGTGCAATTTTATTGCTCAATACGGAATCCTTTTGCGCTTTGCGTACCAGGCCTTGAAGCTGGAGCGTGAGCGACGTGAGCGGCGTCTTCAGCTCATGCGACGCAATCGAAAGAAATTCGTCACGCGCGCGAATCGATTCCTCTGCCTCGCGGTAAAGTTGCGCCCGCTGCTCCTCGACTTGCTTTCGTCGCGTAATGTCGCGGAGCACGACGAGGAGCGCCCGGCCACTGTCCCACGGCACGAGCGCGCTCGTCACCTCGACGAAAACGACGGTACCATCGAGCCGAAAGAGCTTGTCTTCGAAGCGGTCGATCCGCCCATGTTCAATTGCATCGAGGACGCGCGCGTGGAAGGCTTCTCGCCGCTGCTCGGGCACCAACTCGACGGTATGCATGCCGAGCAGCGCCTCTGGTTCGGCGCCGACGAGCATCGTCGCGGCGGGATTCGCAAAAAGAATTCGCCGGTCTTCCTGTTTTTCGTTGACGGACAAGACAAACACCGCATCGGGGTTGACCTCCACCAAAATGCGATACCGCTCTTCGGAATCGCGTAGCTTCCGCTCCTTTTCGCGCCGCCGGTCAATTTCGGCCTCGAGAAGCCGGTTGGTCTCCGCAAGCTCCGCCGTGCGCTCCTGCACGTGCCTTTCGAGCTCGCTGCGCGATTCCGCAAGCGCGGCCTCCGCGCGTGTCCGCTCGTGAATCACGGCCCCGAGAACGAGCGTCGTCAGCGTAACGTTGCCAATGAACGCTTGCACGAGGAGCAGGGACGTATTCAGCGAATCGTGTACGAATGGTCCCAAACCATTCATCGTCGCCCACGTGGAAAGACCTGTTACGTTGAGGATGGCCAGCGTGGCTCCTTGTGGTCCGAGGCGCACGCCGGCCCAGACCAAAAAGGGCGTCACGAGGTGGCCGAGCGGATAGCGCTCGGTGGCCAGGGGCAGCGCTCCTCCAATGAAGAGCACTTGGAACGCGATCAGGGTGAGCTGCTGCACGCCGATTTCCAACCAGCGCACGTTTCGCGACTTTTTCGAAAAGGCGAGCACGACCGGCGTCCACACGAGAATGCCCACCGTGTCCCCGATCCACCAAGTAAACCATACTTCAGAGTACCCTTTCGCGGCGAGGAGTGATCCTGCCAACAAGCTCGTGGTGCCGACGGTGGCGCCGAGAGCGCTGGTCAACATGCCGACGAGGGCGAAAGAAACGACGCCGCGTACGTGGCCGAGCGTGTCGCGCGGCGGTGAGGATGCGTAGCGGATCAATCGCGCTGCAAGGAGAGCTTCGAGCAGGCAACCGACGCTGATGGACGCGCCTACGGCGAGGGTCACGGTGGCCTGCAGGTGGCTCGTTGTGTCGAAGAACGTGCGGGTGGTCTCGACGAACGCTCCGAGCAAGATTCCTGGCCAGAGGCGCGTTCCTCGAATCAGCAGCGCTGCGAGGGCGATGCCCGCGGGTGGCCAGAAGGGCGTCACGTTGCCGGGCGTGAGGGTGGCCCATTGATGCCCAATCGCTCCCGCAACCACGTAGATGGCCGCAAGGACCAACACCTCGCCCGGTCGAGCTCGGTCCCGCTGCAACGGCTCCCCCATGCTTGCTCCCCCCACCAGGCGCGCCCGCCTTTTGCATGATGCACCATTCGTGAAACCGCAAAAGTCAACGAAACCGCCCGCACGGACACAATCGAGCGGCCCTCGATCGAGCTCGAGGCCAAAGCTCGGCCCCGGAGCAGGCGAATCCCCCATTTTGCGCGTGGACGACCTCGACGAGGCGTCCGCGCCGCCAATCGCCGGCAAGGTGCACCCACGGGAAGCCATGGACGAGGTCGTCCCGACGCTCGACGACAGCGATCGCATCTTTCGCCATCATCCCAACGATTCTGTGGGCGAACGTTTTTCCTTCGATCCGGAGAGCGCCGACGCTGCCGCGGATCTCGCCGGCGAGCTTGGATCCGATTTCGTCGAAGGCGCGACGCGCGGGCGCGACATGAGCGACGTGATGCTCTCGGAAGAAGAAGAGCTCAGCATGAGCGAGACGCCGTATCTCATTGAAACCATTGGCGAAGAGGGCGAAGAAATGAATTTGCCCGAAGACGAATACGACGAGCTCGAAGCGTCTTCCGAAGGCGAAGAGCTCGATGATGCCGAGGCTTCTTCTTCAGCCGACGCCGAGTACTTCGACCCATCTCCGGATGATTTCGAGGACGTCGAAACGCGTTCCGAAGAGCCCCGCGAAACGCCACCTCGCAGAAGGCGCGCCGGAGCGGCCAGGTAAAACCTCGAGTCGCTCCGGCGTTCGCCTCGCGCGTCTCCGGTTGGCCCTCTTCAGGCGGCTTCTCGCTCGGTCACGCCGCGCATTGTCTTGGCTGCACGTTCGTCCGGCGTGACTTGCGCGATGTCCGAAAGGCTGATGACCCCTTCGAGCCGTCCGCTGTCGTCCACGCACATGATGCGCGATTTGTGCTCGCTTGCCATTCGTTGCTCGGCCATTTGGACATCGTCGCCCGTACGACAGCAGATGGCCTCCTTCGTCATGACGTTGCCGACCGATTCGTTCGACGAGCGGTTTTCGGCGACGAGCCGAATGGCGAGGTCGCGGTCGGTCAGGGTACCGAGGACCCGTTTTTGGTCGTCGCAGACGGGCAGAAAGCCGATGTTTTCATCGCGCATGATGCGAGCGGCTTCTTGGGCCGTCGAGCTTGTCGAAACGAACCGGACGTCCCGTTTCATGATTTCTTCGCAACGCATGTTTCCCCTCCTTGCGATAATGACCGTCCCGAACGCAAACCCAATGCCCCAAGGCTGTGCGCGTCCTGCACGGACGGGCAGCGAGGTAACGCCGAGGCTGCAATGAACAGGCGAGCAGGCTCGACGTGAGCGAACCGTCCAGGTTGCTCGGAGACGCACAAAAGTTTGTCCAACTCGTATGAACATCGAGGTTTATCCGGGAACAAGGCTGTACCGAGCAAACACTTTGTGCTCAAACGATGTCGCTCCGACGCCGGGCCTACCACGTCCAGCGGATCCGTGTCCATACGAAGTGTCGCGTTTTTGAAGCGATTTTGGTATGTTTTCCCACGGACTCGGCGACGAACGCGGGTTGGACTCCGTCCGTACGGGCAAACAGCAAAGCTCGTTTGTCGGTCCAACAAATGATGCTAGGACAACCCCATGCCTAGAAGAACTGAGCCTGATCCGTATGCTTCAAAAATTGGCGCACGACTCCGCGAGCTGCGCCTCGAACGAAACATGTCCTTGGCAGAGCTCGCTGATGCGGCCGAACTGTCGAAGGGGCACCTTTCCAGCGTCGAGCATGGTCTCGCCGCCATTACCATCCAAACCATCTCCCGCTTGGCCAAGGGGCTTGGTCTGCCGCCCCTTTACCTGCTCGCGTCCCCGACGGACGACGAGCGGGACCATGTTGCCGAGCTCGTACGCAAGCTCCCCTCGAACGAGGTCGTGAAGCTGCGGCGCGAGCTGACCAAGGCTGCCAAAGAAGCTGCCAAGGCTGCCAAGTCGCAGCCGGCCCGTGCCAGCAGGTAGTGACGAACCACCGAGGACTACCTCGGTACCTTCTGCTCCCTTCCTTCCACACCTTCCAAGCAGAGTAGCATCCCGATCCTTGCTCCCAGCAAGCGACGTCCCCCATTCTTGCAGCTCGCGCTTCCACCGCCGCGGCGCGATCGTCACGCCCAACGCGTTTTTCGTGCCAAACGACTGGTTCACCATCGTCTTTCGACGGCGTCGGGCAATCCCGAGCGACCTGCATGACCATTTCGATCACTTGCTGCCCGTGCTCTACGCAGCGTCACTGCATCGAGGGTGTTCATTGCTTCAAAATTCCACGCGTTGCTTGCTCCAATTACGTTCATCGCATGCGTCGCCGTTGACAACCGAACGAAAATCGAGATAATAACCGTTCGCGCGATTCGCTCCGTGCCTGGATCAAGCCGTGCATTCGCAGGCCCTCCGCGCATGCAAGCGAATCGATCACGCTCGTCTTGCTTTTAGAACATCCGGCTTCGCCGGTGGAGGTCCACGCCCATGAACATGTCGCGTTCCAAGTTCATTTCGTTGTTTCTGGCCCTGACGACGCTGCTCCTCAGCGCGGCTTCGTTCGGCGGCGACTTCACTCACACGGGTTCCGGCATACGCGTCAAGACGGTTCTCATCGTCGACGTCAACGTGTATTCGATCAGCCACTTCATGCAGCAGCTCCCGTCCTCGAAATCGAAGCGGGCGGTCATCGACATGGAGACGAACAAGAAGTTCGAGTGCAAGATGCTTCGCGACCTCGAAGGCGAAAAGCTCAAGGCGGCGCTCCGCGATGCGTACGCCATGAACGGATATTCGGATCAAGCGAAGATTGGCAAGATCTTGAACGCGTTCAAGGGTGACCTCAAGGAAGGCCAACGCTTCTCCATCAAGTACGACAACGACAAGAAGGCAACGACGTTCGTCGTCGATGGCCAAGGCTCGGTCACCGTGGAAGGCGTCGACTTCATGAAAGCGACGTGGAGCATTTGGTTCGGCAAAATCGATCAGCCGAAGCTCGGCGACCAGCTCATCAGCAAGATTCCTGGCTGACACGAACCCTTGCAGGAGAAAAGACCATGAAAGTACGCACCAAGGTAAAGGCTGGCAGCAATCCCTTGTACTCAGGAGCGGCAGCGTAGCTCGATGAAAGTACGCACCAAAGTAAAAGCTGGGCCGGTGGTAGCCAGTAACCCCTTGTACCAAGGGGCTTAGAGCCTCTCATCCAACTCGTACCAGGTAAGCTTGGGGAGTTGCTTGATTTCTCGGCGCTCGCGGGGGGTCCCACTGTCCGAGCCCGCGGAGCGGGCGAGTTTGGGGGGCACCGCGCGTGCCGAGAAATCGAGCACTTCCCAAGCACAGCCAACGCAGATGGTAACTACGCCTGCGGCGTGAAAACGACGCGCACGCATCCGTCCTGTTTGTCCCGGAATGCTTCGTACGCGCCTTGCCCATCTTCCAAACGAGCAACTTGCGTGATCAAGTGACTCGGATCGAGCCTTCCGCTCTTGATGTCCTGGAGAATGCGCGGGATGTACTTTTGCCCGTGCTGCTGCCCCATGCGCAAGGTCAAACCTTTGTTCATGGCTGCGCCCATGGGGAACTTGTCGATGAATCCACCGTACACGCCCATGATGGACACCGTGCCACCTTTGCGGCACGCGCGGATTGCTTGACGTAATGCGGTCGGCCGATCCGTTTCGAGCCGCACGGCTTGTTTGACGCGGTCGTACGCGTAATCGATGCCCACGCCATGCGCCTCCATGCCGACCGCATCGATGCATGCATCCGGCCCGCGGCCGCCCGTCATGTCTCGCAAAGCTTCGTAAACGTCGACTTCTTCGTAATCGAGCACCTCGGCGCCGCAATACTTGTTGGCCATCTCGAGCCTGTCGGGAAAGCGGTCGATGCCGATGACGCGCGATGCGCCCAAAAGGTACGCGCATCGAATGGCCATCTGTCCGACGCCGCCACATCCCCACACGGCCACGACGTCACCCGCGCGGATATCGCACAGATCGGCGCCCATGTACCCCGTGGGTATGGCGTCCGATGCGAACACGACCTTTTCATCCGGCAACCCTTCGGGCACTTCGAACGCGTTTTCATCGGCAAATGGCACTCGGATGTATTCCGCATGACTGCCCGCATATCCACCAAAGGCATGCGAATACCCATAAATGCCGGCCGTTGCGAACCCGTACACCTTGTCTTCGATTTCTGGATGCGGGTTCGAATTGTCGCAAAGCGACCACAGCTCGCTCTGGCAAAAATAGCAGTGACCGCAGCCAATGATCGACGCGACGACGACGCGCATTCCGGGACGGAGCTTTTTCACGTCGCTCGCGACCTCCACGACTTCGCCCACGAATTCGTGACCGATGATGTCACCTTGTTTCATCGTGGGCACATAGCCATTGAAGAGGTGCAAATCCGACCCACACACGCTCGACATGGTCACGCGCACGATGGCGTCGTGCGGGCCGAGAAATTGCGGATCGGGCACGTTTTCCACGCCAACTTTACCGACTCCCTGATAACAGAGCGCTTTCATGAATCCCCCTAAAATCTCGAATCAGTCGAGCGCGGCGCTGACCGCTCGGCCATGGCCCATGGGTTGCCCTTCGACCGTCACGACTTCGCCCGCTTCGAGCAGCATTTTGAGACGCCTCATGACGGCGCGGAGCTGCGTATCGGGGTCGTCGCCCGCAATGGCCATGAGGAGCCGGTGCAGAGCTTTGCGTTCACGCTTGACGTCGAATGCCACTTTGAGCTCGGTGCCCCGTCCCCCAGGCGCCTCGTCGAGAAGAATGGTCAGCCGCTGCCGCGAATCCATCGCGTGATGCAGGAGGATGGCGCGACTTTGTTCGTCGTAATCGATGAACATTTCCCAAGGTTTGACCGCTTCGTCGCGCGCCGTCGCGCGAAATTGACCCCCGCCCAGGTCTTCGATGGCGGCGATATGCGTCGCGAATCGGGGGATGTTTTGCGGATTTCGCAGAAATTGGTAAACTTCCGTCGGCGGCCGCGCGATGGTCACCGCACTTTCGACGCGCATCAAATCATCCATTCCGTGTCTCGATGGCGGCAGCCGAGGCTCCCGGCCAAGCGCGGGTCGCGAGCTGACATCCAATGCAGCATACGCCGGACAATAGCCACGCGCTCCACGCATGGCGAAAAAGCTTCCCGTCGCTCCAGCGAGGAGACCTAGCCACCCTCGGCGTTTCAGCGCTGTGGCCAAGAGCGCCGCACCGAATACGGCCGAAGCCCACCTTTCCTTGACGCCTACATTGAGCATTCTTTTGCGGCGAGCGCGCTCGGGAATTGCATGCAATTCATCGTTGTTCCGTGCATGATGCATCGGCTTGGCCCCCTTCCGTGATGAGTCGGAGCGCGTAATGCAAAGATAGGGCCCATCGTGCCGAGCGGTCTGTGCGAATAGGACGGGGGGGCAAATCAATGCATTGCTGTGACCGCCCACGAGGGATCACGTTTTGCTACGAGCGTCGGCGTCCCCGACGTTTGCCGGACGAGCGTCGTCGAAGCGTTTCGTCGCTGCCTGCACGCTCGGACGCGGGGACGATTGGGAGGAAATTCGAATGAATCACAGCGGCATCAAAGCGATGAAGCGGACGTGGCGACCGATTCGAAACGGAGCATTCATTTTCGGACTGGCGATGGCCGTCGGCGCTTGTCAACGCGGCGAAGTGGAGGAGGGCGTTCCTGCCGCACCGACGACGCCCGACACAATGGATGAAGGAGCCACCACCCCGATCCGTGACGTCGATTCGATCATCGATGCGCCGAATCGAAGTGCGAACCTCAATCGTCAAGCCGAGCTGACGAATACCTCGGTTCAACGAGTAGCGAACGACCGGGTATTTTGGGTCGGTACCGCCACCGATCGCGCCATACCCGTCTACCTCGAAGACGAAGCTCGCCGCTCGTTGCCCGAGGACCAGCCGAAACTCGCCATGGGCGATCGCGTCACGCTCATCGGCGAAATCCGGCGGATGCCGAGCAAAGAGGACCTCCAGAGCAAGTGGAACCTGACGGCAGAGGACGCCGAGCAAGTCAGCGGCGCACAGGTTTACGTCCACGCCACGCGCATCACGCGCGTCGCGGAGCCAACGCCTGGCGAGCCTGCTGGACAGCCGGAACAACCCGAGGGACAACCGGCGCAACCGGAAGGACAGCCGGGACAACCGCCTGGGCAAAATCAACCGGGACAACCTGGCGAATTCCGGCCGGGTCAACCGGGCCAGCGCCAACCGGCGCCTTCGGGAGAATTGCAGCCCGATACGCCTCGATCCTGGTTCCTCGGACGAATCCTCATCCCGGTGCCCGGACAACCCGATGCCGAGGAAGACAGCCAGGCCCCCGGACAAGCTCATTTCGAGTCACCCGGACAATCACAGGTTTCTGGGCAAGCGCATTTCGAGTCACCCGAACAAGCCCCAGCACCTGGACAAGCTTCTTTCGAGGCGCCCGAACAAGCCCCAGCACCTGGACAAGCTTCTTTCGAGGCGCCCGAACAAGCCCCGGCACCTGGACAGGCTTCTTTCGAGGCGCCCGAACAAGAACCTGAACAAGTCCACCAAGGTGACTGATTCGGCTCCTGCCCCGTGATGGTTCGTCGTGCACGATGCGGCAAAGCATCGAACATGATGCGGCCATGCCAAACTGTCCCCCATCCCCCCGTCTCATTCTCACCACGCGTATGCACGTCGAAGGCGCCAAGCGCCTGCTCGTTGGAGGCTCGTTTTGTTCAACCGATCGATGCCGCGCCCGTTTTTCTTGGGCACCCGACGCAGCTCAAAACTGTAACTTCATTCCCACGGACCCAGGTCCCACGAAAAATTCGGGACTCGGCGCAGCCGCTACGTCTTGACGCACCAATACACTTTTCTTGGCAAACATCCCGCCAAGAAACATCGCCGCGCCGCCAGCTTGGATGAGCCCATCGAGGACGAAAAGCGCGCTGCCAACGCCGCTCGAATTTCCTGAACGGGGATTGGTATCGAAATTCCCCGCGCCCGCGACGATGAATGGTCCAATCACGGGAACGAGCAGCGCCCCGTACGGAGCGTTGTCCGCGTCGATATTCATGACGCCCGCATAAGCCGACCCCAGGTAAAACACGCCAAAAATAACGGCTCCTGCAATCACGAGCCCCTTACGGACATGCTTGTCGGGCTTGTACCCCGGAGGAACGGGATCGCCCTCCTTGTACGAAAGCACATCCGGCTGTTTCTGCGGCGGCGACCCATACGCCCCCGGAGGGTACCCATACGGTGGCGGATACGGCTGCCCCGGCTGCGCGTACGGATACGGATACGGGTACGGGTACGCGGGCTGACCCGCCGGCGGTGGTGGCTGCTGATACCCAGGCGGCGGCTGCTGATACCCGGGCGGCGGCTGTGGATACCCGGGCGGTGGCTGTGGATACCCGGGCGGTGGCGGCTGTGGATACCCTGGCGGCGGAGGCTGAGCTCCCGGCGGCGGAGGCGGCGGTGCAGCCGGCTGGGCCGATGCTACGAGCGGCGTGCCAAACGAAAGTACGCTCAGCGAAAGGGCCACCACGTGTCCTGCCGTTCTCCTCCGCGGCTTCGTGAAATCCGAACGCATCGTCCCTCCACCCTTGAAATCGAGCACAAGACCGCTCATCCCGTCATTCTATCCCATCTTCGGACGCTTTGGAAATACTTTACCCGACGTAATGCAGCTGATGCAATGCATCATTTCGACAACCCGTTGGCGCGCCTTCGAGCTCCCCTCTACCAAAAACTTTGCCTTCCCTCTTCTTTCGCCTACAAACGACGCCCCGAGGAGCCAAAGCACATGAACATTCGCACCGAACGCGTTGAAATCCCCGTGGCCGATGGCACGACGATGAGCGGATACCTCGTACTTCCCGAAGGCAACGAGCGTCGTCCCGGTATTTTGATTCTACAAGAAATCTTTGGCGTCAATGATCACATCAAAAGTGTTGCCGAACGGTACGCGCGCGAAGGGTACGTGACGTTTGCGCCGGACCTGTTTCATCGCCAAGTGCCCGATTACATCGGGTCGTACGACGACATCATGGCCAGCATTCAACTCGCCATGAAGTACGGCGCGGCCCAAAGCGAGGCAGATGTTCGTGCGGCAGCGGACTACCTGCGCAACCATCCAGCCGTCAACGGACGCCTCGGATGCCTTGGATTCTGCATGGGTGGACGCTTGTCATTCGTGACGAACGGCGTAGTCAAGCTCGATGCGGCCATTTCGTTTTACGGCAACATCGCACCGGACAAACTATCGTATGCGGAAACGCTCTCCGGCCCGATGATGCTGATCTGGGCGGGCAAAGATGCGCACATTCCGCGCGCATCGCAAGTCGAAACCGTCGAAACGCTGCGCAAGCTGGGCAAGCCCTACATCAATGTCGAGTTTTCCGAACAGAACCACGGGTTTTTCTGCGACGCTCGGAGCGATTACGACGCAGGTGCCGCTCGCCAAGCCTGGGCGCTCACGACGGCATTTCTCGCGGAAAATTTGAAATAGCCAACGAAGATCCCATTGCGGGCAAATCCTCGCTCCAACTTCACCGCCACCTGCGCGATCGCGCTTGTTTGCAAGGTCGCCCGTCGAGGTACACGATTCGAGCCATTGCAATTTGGCTGAGATACCCCGCCATCATGCCATGACCAAATGCTTCCTCGTCGTCCAAATCCAGCTCCGGCATCTCGCCCTCCATTTCGATGACCGGCGCCTTCGCCTTCAATAGCTCCGTCATCGTAATCGTCCCGTCCCCATCCACATCCGTCGCCGCAAGCTGATCGAAACGCAACGGCGCCCCGTCCTCCGGAAGCTCCCGAAACAACTCCTCGACATGGATCGCAATCACCCACTTGAAATCATCCCCCTCCCGAATGGTAACATCGCTCACGTACGATGTATCCGTCGCGAATCCACAATCCGTCAAATTCAATTGGCTCGGAAACTTCCATTCGAACTGCTTCGTTTCGCCTGCCCGAATCGCTTGACCGCGTAAGAAAACGGTCGTGCCAAAACCGCCCAATGCCAGCACCTCCGCAGGCAGCGGAATGTTCAAATCGGATTTCAACATGAATTCCAGGTCGCTCGCCGTCACGCCTTTCTGCAAAAGGGCGTCTTCCCACGGCGAGCGCAGGCGAATCTCGAGATTGCAATCACCCAGCCCGTAAAGCTCGCAAACTTTCTGTCTTTCTGGAACCAAAAAATCGAAGAGCCGGCTATACCGCGCATTTGCATAATCGGTGCACGCGTCCCCCTCGAGCTCTGCGCCGCCCATCGTAACGAGAAACCTGTAAAGCTCGATGGTCCAACCATCCGCGGTCGATATGCTGCTGAGCGTCTCGGCAGCCGGTTCTGCCGAAAGATGAAGCCGTCCAGGCGGCGGACGCGTATCTCCAGGCAAGCAATTGCAAAGGAACAATGCCGTCGAAATTGCAGAAATGATGGCTCGTTTTCGCATTAGAAACCTCCCTCCACGCCGATGCTCGGGATCGAAACAGGCCCAATTTCTCGACCGCTGATGACTTCCTTGTTGAGCGTGCTATTGACCATTTCAGCCACGACCGTCAACCACCGCGAATTCTTGAGCTCGAAACGTCTCTCCAAACGCAGGTCGATGCGAACGAATGACGGGTTTCGCGGCGGATTCAACGGATCCTCCGGGGCGACCGCATTCGGCCCCGCAAGATCGGGCGCTCCCGTGTAAAACGTCACGCGAGAACCAAACCGTATTTTCCGAACGATATCGTACGCCAGCGCAGCGCTGAGCACGTGCCGCCTGTCGAAAGCACTCGGAAATGTAGAACTGCCCAAGCTGCGCATCGACTTCGAATACGTATACGTCAAAAACCCGCCCAAATTCGTCGTCAACCGACGCTTCACATACACTTCGAGCCCCCGGCTGTACCCGAGGCTCCGTGGCTCCTTCGAAAAAATGTCGCGTATGCGCTGCACACCGAGCGTGTCGCTCATGTTGAGAAAAACATTGTCGAAAACCGATACGGACGACGTGATCCCAAGCGGCAATTCAACCTCGACCCCCGCACTCGCTTGCACCGACGTTTGCAAACCCCCCTGCAAATTGCCTATGGAAAGCCCCGGCAAAGGCACGATGAACGCCGGCGGCTGCTGCGCCACACCGAATGCATGAAGCAGCCGCACGCGCGGATGCACGCGCGCTTCCATCGAAAGGCGCGGCGACACCGCGCCCGCCGAAGTCCCCGCCGACGTGAATCCATCCAATCGCAGCCCCGGCGTGACCTTCACACGAGGACTCATGTTCCATTCGAGATCCGCCCATGCGGCATACGCACCATCGAGACGTTGCGGAAAAAGCGCATCGTACGTAATCGTCACGGGATCTTCCGGATCGGCCCAGCGTCGTTCATCGGCTTCGTAATGGTCGAATTGCGCATCGAGCCCCGCTCGTAGCGTGAGCTGCTCACCAATCGGTTGGTTCAAAATCACACGCGTCGCAAAGAGTTTGTCCCGCGCATTCCGCTGCTCTCCAATGCGCGTTTGATCGTAACCGAACGTCGTGCCGAGCAGCAACGAGCCCGAATTCGGGAGCTTGCGCTCGTAACGCAAATCCAGCCGATAAAACTCGGAGCCGAATACGATGGTCTCGATATCGTTTTCCGTGTCCGACAAAAGATCGTACGCGCCAAACGCAAAAACACCAATGCGATCCTTGGGCGTGAGGTCGTACGTCACACGAAATTGAAAATCTCGATAATCGAGGCCCACTTCGGGCGAAAACAAAGACATCAGCGCCGCCGTGTACGAATATCGCCCCCCGATGAGCACGGTTCCTCGGCCATCGGCAAACCCTCGTTCGACCATGGCGCCCGCATCGAAGAGCCGAACACTGCCTTCGCCATGAAAATCGTCGCGTGGTGCTGTGCTATCGGCCGTCACGATGGCGCCGGCAAACCGGCCAAACTGCGCAGGATATCCGCCCGCATGAAGATTGACACGCTCGACCATCGCAGGATTGACGATTGACGGGCCAACGCCGACGTGAAACAAATAAGGAATGCGAACTCCATCGAAAAAGTATCCAATGTTGCCTGGCGGCGCGCCGCGCACATAAAAATACGGAAGCCCCGACGCCACGGGCGTCACACCAGGAAGCATCTCGAGCGCTCGAAACGGATCACCAAACGTCCCCGGAATCTGTCGCACCTCGGTACGCGACAGGGTCTGAACGGCCGGCGGCGGCTTGGCTCCAAGCACGTCGACTTCGATGGCCGCAGGGCGTGCAGGTCGCTTCGGTGCAGCCACAGGCGCCTTGGCCTCGTCCGTCGGCGGAGAACCAAGCGTCGCGGCCCCTTCCGCCGGACTTTCGGTCGTCGCGGGCTCCTCCGGAGCGGGCTCATTGACCACAGGCGGGCGAAACGTAAACGCAAAACGAATTTTTGCGGCAACTGGCTGACCATTTCGCGTCGCCGGATCGAATCGAAATTGAAGCGCTGCCTCCTTTGCAGCCGATGCAAAAGGCTCCGCCCCTTTGACGACTTCGACCGATCGCACGGAACCATCCTTTTGGACCGTTATCGTAAGAAGAACCTCGCCATCGCCTTGCGCACCTTCCGGATACGGGATTTCGGGAGGCGCCTGGATACGCGGAGGCACCAAAATCGGCGCTTCCGCCGGCGCTTGGGCATGAGTCACGCCTGGAAGGGCGCACGCAATGAGCCAAGCTGCAATGGAAGCTCGAACCGTCCGAAGCGGTGTTTGGCGCCGCATGAAGCGGTGCTTGTAGCATTCCGCAATGCGTGCAGCAAGCCGAGATCCGCGGAATCACGCAACACTGTTGGTTGGTACGCAAAGCGTTTCAAACGTTCGATCAGCAACCAACGTCACCTGTCGGCTTCTCCCGACACCTCAACGGTTTGGCGGAGCCGCCTGCGGCAATCCGAACGAATGCGCAAGAGCGGCCAGCTCGCGAAAAACCCTGCGCCGCGGATAACTCGTCGGCAAATCCCCCCAATGCAGGTCTTCGAGCACCAGCACCACGGCGCCTTTTGCCGATTCCGCAAAAAGCCACGCGCACCACGCCTCGACGATTGCATCCGCCAACAGCAACGGATTGTCACGCAATTCCCGCACGAACGCGCTCGTCTCGCGATCACCCAAAAGACCGCAACTCTCCGCAATCAATTCAGCAACGCGATCCGCATCACCCGCCCCACCATTCGCACGCATCCGCCCCTCGAGCCACTGCCGAGCAAGTGCATCTTCGTGCTCATGAAATGTGGTGACTTGCCAAACCTACGTAGCGAATGGATGCCACGTGACGTCTTTGCCGCCCACGAAGACCAGTGTTCCGGCACGCAATTCCTTGCCTTGCGTCAATGTCGTGACCAGACGATCATCCGCCATGTATTTTCGCAATTGCGTCTCCGCTTGCGCCACGACCGACCCCACCTTGCGCCGTTCTTTCGTCGTGAGGTATTTCAATTCGATCATCCATGCATATTTCGCCTTGGGTATCGACGGCAGCGGTGTCAAGAACAAATCATTGAAACCCTGCGCGAATTCCTGTTCGCTGAATACGTAAAAGAAGTTTGCCGTGACGATCGTCCCGATGAGCAGCATCTTCATCGCTTTTTCGTCGTGCTTTTTCAGGTCTTTGTTGCTCAGCACGGCCAGCACGTTCTTGCGCAACTCTTCCAGAAATGGCTCGATGTTGCCCTGGGAGGTCATTTCGAGGAGGGACATGCTCATGGCGTGGGAATGCAGGGTGACCCGGTCGAGGTCCTCCAAGAGGTGGGTGAAGTGTTGCCAGTTCAATTCGCGAATCACGCGGTTCGGCACTTCGAATCGAATCAGCGGACCCATCGGTTCTTCCTGCGCGAGCGTCAGCATGCCGGTGTAATACATGAGCGACACGAATTCGCTGCGCGTGAACGAGTGTCGCGAACCGAATTGTTCGACGAGCTCGCTCCAAATGGCGCCTTCGTTCAATACGGTTTCAATGGCTTCGCGACGTTCTTGGGCCGCTGGTCCCACGCTGGCCCAAAGTGAATGCAGTTTTTTGTAGTCCGTCCGTGCGTTTGGATCGAGGAGCCGACGCGGATAACGTCCGCGGACGGACAGTTCGCGCAGAAAGTAGAGTACCAAGTTCGAGTTGAAAATGGATTCTTCTGCGTCCTCACAGAATCGATAACCGTCATAATGCTCGTCGAGGACGGCCATCAACGTAGACCTGTCTTCAATGCCGTCGATCGTCGTCAATGCCGGTCGAGACGCGAGAAGTTCATCAAGGGCTCGTTCGACGTCAGCCCGTGTGAAACCTGCAAGAGCATTGAAATTTGGATGGGTCGATATGTTCGTCGCCACGTTGAACCCCGTCATGAGGTCATCGAGCAAGATGGGCGTACCGCCCGTAATGAACACGCGCGCCACCGCACCCGTTTCCGTGCCCGCCTTGAGCGCATGGTAAAACGTACGGACAAACCCGGACTTGTCGATGACGTTGGAATAGACACTTCGATCGCTCGATAAAAGCGCCGTGGCAAACGTGTCGTATTCGTCGATCATGACGTACATCGGGTTCCCAGTGCCCGCCATGATACCGAAGACATTGCTGATGAGTGCCCCGGGATCGTTGTACGTATGCACCTCGTTCTCAAAAAACCGATCGAGCATCGGAATCCGCCCACGATACCGGGCGTACATCGACACCAACGCACTCTTGACGGCCCGCAAAAAGTGCTCCCTCACCACGTTCTCGTCAGGAGAGCTCGCCACGAGCGAAAAGTTCAAATGCAGCACGAAGTACTTGCTCTTCTCCGGCGTCGGATGCTCATGCACCCAGAGGCCCCGAAAGAGCTCGTCGAAGTGCGCGCCAAGCGCAACGTCGTAATAATGCTCCATCATGCTGACGAGCGACGACTTGCCAAACCGGCGCGGGCGCAAAAAGACGAGCTTCGAATAGCCCAGGTCCGCACGTTCGAGCTCATGCAGAAAAGGCGTCTTGTCCACGTAAAAAAAGCCGCCTCGCCGAATCTTCGCAAAGTCTGCCTCGCCGTATGCGATCCTCATGTCCGTGCCTTCCTTGCTGCGCAGCGCGACACTAGCACAGTCGTGACGAACACGAGCGAAGAAAAGCGTACGAGAAGGCCGAACTCCCTACGGCCGACGCATGGCTCGGGTTTTCCTTTGCAAACCACGCCCACGGTTGACGGATGGCACTCGCCTGGTTCAGCAGCCCTCCCCCAACCGTCAACCCCGGTTTTTCACGAACGCGCACACGCTCTGCGCATCGCGTTGATTTCGCACCCAGCCGCCAGCTTGGGCAACCACATTCGCATGCCGTAGCGAACACCACTTCGCCAAATCTGTTCGTGTTGTGATATGTATCGCGCAAAAACGCGCGAAAACTCCTTTCGACCCGCCGTGATCCTGTGGTACAATTGTTGCAGCGCCGCAACGCTCATCCGAAGAGGGGATCTTGCACATGATCAACGCAGGCGACATCGTCGATGGCAAGTACCGCGTGACCCGAGTGCTCGGTCAAGGCGGCATGGGCGTGGTTGTGGAAGCCCATCACGAAAACCTCGATACGCTCGTCGCCATCAAGTTCATGCGTCCCAACTTCGTGCTAGCCAGTGGCGGAGCTGAAAGGTTTCTTCGTGAAGCCAAGGTTCTCGTGAAATTGAAGAGCCAGCATGCCGTCAAGGTCCACGACCTGGGTGTCCATAAACACATGCCATTCATCGTCATGGAGCATCTCGAAGGCATGGACATGCAAACCATGCTCGACAAACACGGCCCCATGAACGCTGGAGACGCAGCAAGACACCTCCGGCAGGCTTGTGAAGCCATTGCCGAGGCTCATTCGCTGGGCATTTATCATCGTGACTTGAAACCCGCAAATCTATTTTTGGCAAATGGTCCGTCTGGACGTATCATCGTCAAAGTGCTCGATTTTGGCATTGCAAAAATTTTGCGAACCTCGGCAGACAAAGCTTCGCAGTATGCGAGTTTGACCGGGGCGAACATTCTCATGGGAACCGTGCCCTACATGTCGCCCGAACAGCTCATGTCGGCAAAAGACATCGACGGACGCGCGGACATTTGGTCCATGGGCATCTTGCTGCACGAGCTCGTAACGGGCGAATTACCCTTCTCTGGCGAAGACATGTATCAGCTTCAACAGGCCATTCAATATCGTCCACCCGAGATGAAATCCGTACCCTCGATCCTGGAACCGATCATTCGTCAGTGCCTCCAAAAACGGCCGGAAGCTCGATATCAGTCGGTTGTGGATCTTGCCATTGCGCTAAGGCCGGTCGTCACGGAATCGTTCTCACCCTTTGGTACAGTGAACGCACGGCTGGCAGCTCGACCATCGCAAGAGGGCGCGACGCACAGCGCCACGGCGTCACCCATACCGGGAAGTCGACCCATCGCGACTTTGGCAGCAGCAGAAGGGCTCGGTGCGCCGACCGATCCGGCGTCGCCGACCGTTCTTGCAATCAAGGCAAGAGCTTTGGACACCATGGACCAAATGGCGCCAACGGAAGCTGCACCGACATTCGATGCCAAAACCACCATTCGTATGCCAGCGCCAAGGAAATCCGCGCACACCGGTACGCTCATCATGGCACCCGAATCCAACAATCCGGAGTCGAGTGAGGGGCCGACCGTTTGGAAATTACCTGCGGAGCTGTATGTCGCGGCGCCCCAAGCTCCGATCACAGGGAAGCCGTCTGCGGAGCGTCCTCCCGTGGGCGCGGCGTCGACATTACGATCGCAACCGGTTCCTCGTGAATTGTTGAATGTCAAGCAAGCGACACCACCGCAGGTCGTGATCATGCCCGCAGTACGTCCGGAAGCGGCATCGGTTGGTCGTGATATGCCCGTCGTCCATCAACCCGTGAAATGGGCCAAGCGTCGTGTCCCCTCGAGACGAGCGCTCATCCTTGTTGGAGCATGTGCCGTGGTGGCGGTGTTGGCGTTCATCGTGAGTTATTCATTTGGCGAAACCGTTCATGCCGCGAGTCCGCCAAGCAGTCAGCAATAAGTAGGGTTTGGCCGCGAACAGGGGTGTGGCGTAGGGACTGTTTTGCCTCCTCGTTAACTTGACGGTATTTTTTGGTGCCGTCTCGTTCAAAACTTGCCCTCCATCCTTTTCACGCCGTAGCGTGGTTGCTGCGATGTTCACGCGGGAGGGCTTGCGATGACGGGATGGCTTCGCCTTCTCTGGGTCGCTTGGGCGTTGGTGGTGCGGCGATGGGTTTGTGCCTGTGCGCTCTTGCTCGTGATGCTGGCCACGAACGCGTCAGCCGCACCGGCGCCCATCGAAGTGTGCTGGCGGCCTGACAAATTGGCGGCGGATGACGACACGTTCGTCATCGTCAAGGATACGAAGGGGTGGAGGGAGGTCGGTGCATGGAGGGGGACGAAGACCGATCATCATATTGTTTACAAGCACAACCCAAACCTCGGCACCGATAGCCTCAATAGGTTTCCCGAGGATATCCGCAAGATTGCGTGGACCTGCAAGCGAGCACCCGCGGTTCAGCCGCCGCCAGCGGCGGATCCGCCACCGCCGCCACCTCCGCCCCCAAAGCCGCCCCTGCCGAAGAACGTTACGCCGAAGCCGCAAGTGGCTCCGCGCAAGGCGGATGGTCCGAAACCGTTGCCCAAGCCGATAGCGCGTTCAGCGCAGAAGCCTGCTGCGACGCCGGAGCAGCCGCGGAAAGCGCCGTCGGCACTGCCTGGAAGCGAGCGGTTGCTGCCGAAGGACGAGCAAGCGCGCGTGCTGCCGGATGCCAAGGACGCGTCGCCATTGCCACGGCCATCGCTTTCGCATTTTGCGGTGAATTGCGCGGACGAAAAGGCGCGGTGCAAGCGTGACGTGGAGCTCGCCATGCCTGCCGAACTGCGAGCAACGCTCGAGGCGATCTTGGCACAGTCGTGTCGAGACAATGCGCGCCCGGATCCTCGACATGTGGGGCAAACGTATCGGGATCCACTTCAGGAAATTGAAACGAAATTGCTCATTGCTGCGCTGAGGTGGGCGGGTGAGCAATTGGCGGAGCCGCAGGTGATTCCGCCGCAGCCGCGCGAGATCTTGCCATTGCCGAAGCTCGAGGTGCAAAAGCCGGTCGCTGACGAAGCATTGTCATTGGAAGATCCTCGCGTGCAATTTGGCGGCGGGTTGGTTTCTGGTGGCGCGATTGGTGCCGTGCCACTCGGTTCGCCCGGTGCCGAAGTAGCGATTCAATTGCGCCTGCTTCCGAAGGGCACGTATTGGGCGCGTGTGGGCAGAGGCATTGGTCGAGGCTGGGATGGCGCGCGACATGGCCAAGGCCACCGTGGCCAAGGCCATTCAGGCGCTCAAAGATGCCGGGGTCGCGGGGCCAATGACAACACCGTGGGGCAAATGATCATGTCCAGAGAAGCGATTGAAGAGTTTGGCGAACGAATCGTGTCTTGCGTCCGTGACGATGCAATACCTGAATGTAACTCGCTAATACGGCCGCATGGCAGGGGGGTAGGCATCGAGCGATTGCGGACGGCCGCTGCGGCCGCGGGAGGTTTCGTGCCCGCGAGCATAGTGATCCCCGAATGTGTAGACGCTACGGCCTTTAAGCTACTGCACGCGATGGATGATGCGGATCGCCTTCATCTCTCGTTCACCACGAACCGCGGAGAAACCGTGGATTGGTCGGTGGTCGGTGGGGGTGAGCCCATCGGATGGTACATCGGGACGGGAGAGTGGCGTCCGATGTATTCGAAGGAGCGTTTCATCGACGACTTCGCAGACATCCCTTCCGAATGGGGCGTCGCTACGCCGGAGCTTGCCCCCATCCTGGAAGAGCTCCCCATGCCCCGCAGAGCCATCGAAGAGCTCGGTCAACTGCTCGTGCGCCATGTTCGCGATGTGGCCATTCAAAGCTGCGACCTGCAACTGTTGCCGCATTCGGAGACGCCCCTGGCCAAGCGGTGGAGGCACGCCGCAGTTCCTTTCGACGGCAAGGTACCGCCACAGGTGCTCATCCCCGATTGCGTGGACGAGACGATATTCGCTTTTCTCCGCGCCATCGACCAAGGGCTGCTTCGCCTTTCCTTCACTGCGGAAAGCGGTGAAACCGTGGATCTGGTGAAGGAGGGGCGCGGCGAGCTCGGCGCGCGGTATATGGCGAGCGGCGGGTGGCGCGCAAAATACTCAAAGGAGGGTTTCATTGATGACTTCGCAGAACGTTCATCGAGATGTAAATGATGTGCCGCTCCACCTTGACCCATATCGGCCACCTCAAAGCAGCCCGTCCGCCCTCGCCCAACCTCCGCCGCTCCGCCCCGGGGCAGCTCGCCTGCCCCCGCGACACCTCGCCCGGCTTCCCCCAAGCAGCTCGCCTGCCGCTGCGACACCTCGCCCGGCCTCCCCCGAGCAGCCCGGCTGCCCCCAAGCGACCGTCTGCGGTCGCTCCACCCCAGCCAAGCTACCCCGCTTCATCCGCTTTCGGCCCGCCGCGAGCAGCTCAGCTAGGCTGCGACGACCCCGCTTCCACGGGCGCGCCTTCCTGAGCTGCCTCGGGCAGAGCTTCCTCGGCTTTTGCACCCCGTCCGCCGCGTCCTTTGTACAGCGACGGCGCCAAGTCGTCCGCATCGCCTTCATGCCAGCGCAAGTATTGCACGGCACGCCGCGTTTCATCGTACGCGCGCATAAAAAGCGTGAATGCACGCACGCGACGTTCGGCCGAAGGCAATGCAACCGTGCCAACCTGTTCACGCGCGCCGAGTGCCGACAAGAGCAGCGCACCGAGCTCTCCGGCACGCGCTACTTCTTTTTCCGTTGCAGCGGTTTTGCCTTGCAGGGTTTTCCAATTATCGGAGAACAGCGCCGACAGAGCGACCAAATCATTGGCGATATCGACATTGCCTTGGCCCGATCGAATTTCTTCGACGGTTTTTGACGGCACGAGGCCCCTACCTGCAGCCGCTTCCGCATCTCGCAATAGGTTTGCCCGTAGCGGCGCTGCTTCTTCGGCCAGTTCCTTCACGGTATTCTTCGGCGCCGTCTCGTTCAAGAAGAGCAAATGCGAATACCACGCCGCCAGCGCATAGGTCCCGAGCTTATCGAACGTGGCAATGGAATGTTTTGGCAGTTGTTCGACGATGGCTGCGCGGAGCGGTGCGAGCCCTTCGAGCGCTCCGAGGGCCAGCGATACGGCTTGCGGAATGTCGACATTGATGGTCACGAAATCGGCTTCCGCGACCGATGCGAATTCGTTTTCGATTTGTAGATAAGCAGCTCGAGCATCGGGCGGCAATCCGGGCTTTTTGGGAGCGGCTTTCTTCGATTCGGGCATGATGTACCTCGTCGTAAACGGTGCGGCCGAGACGTTATCCGATTCGAGCGCTTGATGGAAGGGGGCAGTGCCATCGAACTTGCCAAACGGATGCAATCGACTTCAACGAGGCACACCTGAATGCCGTATGTCGACGCACCATACGTCTTGACAAGCGCCATGGAATGTGCAGTCCACGCTACTTGACTGCCGATCATGGTTGTTTGCGGCTCAAGGGATGCCGCAGCGCCGACCATGATTCTTGCTGACAAAGCTGGGCCCCTGGTTCCAGCATACGAGTATGTGTTCGTAGCGATGCATCCGCACGGTTCATGCGTAACTTGGCGCCGACGGGGAGCCCCAGAACGTTTTGATGCATGCTGTTCCGACGTCCGCGAGGCAGCTCTTTCCGCAGATGTCAAGTACGAAATTCGGCCTCCGACGTATACAAGAAGGTGAAACTTTTGGCTGGTGGTCATGCTCGTTCGTAAGCACGACAAATTATTTTGTTGACGTACGCCGGATGTGGTGTTCCGCTGCTGTGATACCCTTGCGGAGGCAGCATCCCGTGACAACAAACCTCTCCTCTCCTCTCCTCTCCTCTAGGCGCTCGCTCGTCGCGCGCGTGGCATTGATGGCAGTCATGGGCACGCTGGTGTCGTGCCAGAGCGGTACGCTCCAGAGCTCGAACATCGCGAACGAGACATGCAACGGGCAACCGTGTGCAGTGCCAGTTTCTGACGCGACCGCTATTGCTAATGGGAAATTCTTTCTTGATGATACAAAGCTTGCTGGCATTCGCGCTGCTTTGGCCGATTTCAACCCCGAGATCCGAATACATGTAAACCGCAACGGTCCGGAGGAAGCTTGCCTGCCAAATGCACACGAAGGATGTCTCACTGCTCATTTTCTCGGCGGCGTCAGTATAGATCCGGCGCTTGTGCAATTGCCGGTAGCTGACCAATCCGCAGTCTTGCCACCGGCAATCAACATATTTCCATTTCCGCTCGTGCAAGGTCAAAACCCAGTAACCGTAGCAGGAACGCCATTCGAAATCCTTGGGCAACTGAGCGGGCTGGATAGATATGAGGTTGATCTTGTCCTCAACACTGGCCCGACCGCAGCATCTGTTCAGTCCGTTTTCAACAACGATCCAAATGGCCTGTATTTCCGAGGTGAAGGCCAATTTCCTCAGGGTAACCACGTTGGCGGCTTCCTTTGCGACTGCGTCAATCCATCTCCGATCGATACCGGCGGCATCACCGCGCTTGCAGATGCTTGCGCGTCTGTATGCAGCACCGTAATAGCGCACCCAGCGTTCCCCGATAGCTCATGCCAGGGTGTGTCAGTGCAAACCAAACTGAACAGATTCAAATTCCAGATGGGATTCGCACCCCAATTGCCTTCGACCCATAAGGGCAACTGGACAAAAGAATTGGCTGGTAAGAATTTTCACCTGCCGGAGATGTTCGACGCAGACTTGCGTTTCCGGGTGTTTCTCAAAGTAGCCGTAGCAGACTTCGATGACGTGCACTCGGATACGATGAGCGACTTGGTCTTCGGTGTAAGATTCTTCGGCTGCACAGGCTTTACTTGTGGGACTGGCACCTGCGATGCGGTAGTCACAGATGTGCTCAGTATCACTCTCGAGCACTTTATTGACCAGCCGCTGAGCCTGGACCTTGCGCAACAATTCGAAAAGTTGTTCGACTATGATGAGATTTCTCTGCCACCGAAGTGTTCTGTAAATCCAAATCCGTTACTGCCAACGTGCACCGAAGCCATGTTGACCGATTGGACGGCGGCATCGTTTACCTACCAGAAGTGGAGCTGGTTGGCTGGAGCGTTCGGGCCTTACCCCAATGGTGGCTGGCTGCCGATCAAGAACATCGAACACGTCGATCTTCCACTACAGGTACCAGGGCTCGAGTTCACTTTCGACAACGACATCGATGGCGATGGAATATTGACGCCCGACGATTGGTGTCCAACGACCAAAGACGACAGCAGCCTTTTCGATCTAGATGGCGATGGCATGGGCGATCTTTGCGATCCGTGTCCGTTCGATGCGACGAACGACGCGGACGGCGACGGCGTATGCGAAAACGCCGATACATGCCCCGGGGTTTTTGATAATTTCCAGACAAACTGCAATGCACTGTCCGAGCACGCCCATGGCGCAACGTTACTAGGAGATGCGTGCGATCCTGTTCCGTGTCCGTCGCAATCAGTCGATCCAACGTTCGTCATCACGAGCAAGGTCAAATGCCCCAACCCGTGCCAGTTTGGGAATTGTCCAGCAGGATGCCCCATCGGTTCGTATGAGGGCACTGTAACGCTGAATTGTGGTAGTGAGCGGCGCAATCAAATCGACGTGCATCCACTTGCATCGCACCCGCTTCCAACCATTGTTGGTGGCTCGCCGATACCCGTTCCAGACGTTCTGACGCCTGCGCGGTTTTGCCACATGCAGCCCGGGATCTTCTGTGACGACTTACAGGTCGATATCCAGGACGATCAACTTGCGGTGAGCGATTGTGCACCGCCCGCGCCCGTGGGATGCGTCAACGTCGAAATGGCGGAGGATCATTTTCATCGCGTCACATTTGCGGCCGGCCAGTTGAATGGCACGAATCCGAATGGAATGGGACCAGGAATTCTGTATGACGTGGCAGCGAAGAACCTGCTGTCACAACCCGCTACCCTCATGTTGACTTGGAACTACCAATCCGACTACCTGCGATGGTCCACGGACAAACTCTTCCAGGTGGATCCTGGCGCCCCGAATGGCTTGAGAGGCAATTTCTGGCTGCATGCGGACACGCCGGTCGGAGACATCATCGACATTGGCACCGGTTTGCATGGTGTCGAGGGACAAAACCCCACACTAGACGACGAGCTCGCCAATAGTCATAACTTGGGTATCGATGGAAAGGGGCTCGTTCCTGAAGGACCAACGGTTTGCATCAGTTCCACGATCACCAAGTTGCCAATCCTAGCGCCGATTGGCAATCCACCCCCTCCAGGTGGCGGCAACGGGAAGAACAATGCTGCGAACGCAGATTATGCCGATGAATTCTCCACGTACATCATCTGGCGCCCCACACTTCAACCACCTACCAATGCATTTCGGCGCTTCGACGCAGAGCTGAACGAGGCCGATTATGTCTTGCCCGTCAATGATGGGCTTTTTGGTGCGCTGACTGGTGCGCCAAATGAGGATGCGCAAGTCATCAATGACCGTCTTGGCGCTGTCTTGAAGACGCGACTGGTTGACCCGGATCTCGTCTGGGTGAACGCAGCCGAACCGTTCAGCTACCAGGGCACGCCGCAATCGTTTCCCGCTGCCGTGGCACTTTCGCGCGTCGGCGGTGAAGAGCTGATCGACACCGTCCATACGGATGGGCGTTTCCTCTTGGCGAATCAGGATCGTGCGGTTGATCCACCCGATCCACGTGACGGCTCGCCACATGCCATTGACTATGCGGCGGTGCTCACGCGCATGCATCGCGGCATTTTTGTCCTTGGAGGTCGCGATGTGCAAACGGATGTCGAAACCCACGAGATTTGGTTCAATCCGCTCGATTCAACCCACTGGAACGTCGTGCCATCGGATATCAAGGTCGAGAAGGTCCTTGCGGCGACGTATGACTTCCACTCCGACGAGCTCGTTGTCTTGGATGAAACGCCAGCGGGCTTGGCACGACTCTGGGCGTTGAAACTCCGCAGCTACGATTCTCGCATCCTTGGAACCTGGCCACGCCATCAAGCCTGGAATCGCCATTGGCTCGTGGTGGACCGAGATGGCGACATCTTGCTTGCATCGAGCAACGTAACCGCAAAACGCCATGCAATCTCGCGTCTCGACATTGGCAATACAGAGATGCAAGTCGACGGCATTACTGAGGGAAATCGTGCATTCGTGTTGCCGCCGCTCGTGGACGCGCGTGGATATACTCTTTTGCTGCGGCAATCGCAGGGTAACGGGAAAGTCAACCGCGAGCGTTACGTAAACCTCCCCTTGAGCTCGGCGTCGGTGTCCGACGTGGGAGATCAACTGTGAGCCGCGCTGGCGGCACTTGTTCACTGAGCGCATCCCTTGTCATTTCGATCGCCATGGGATGCGCGCCCAGTGACCACGCAGCACAGACCAGCGGGGGAGGCTTCGCGTCCCGTCCGGCGGAAACGAGCACCTCGTCCAGTAGCAGCACTGTCGCCACCACGGGCGGCTTTGGCGGCCACATCGAGCCTCCTCCCGTGGAGGACGCTTGCGTGCCCAAACCAATCCCCTCGGTTGTGCCCGAGGGTTGGCAGGAATCACTCAATTGGTCATGCAAGTGTCGGTACTACGTACCGCAATCGGCAGCGATGCTTCCGCCGCCGATAACCTGGGAGCCTTGCCCCGAGGCAAACGATGGTCTCGTGTGCCAATCGATGGTGATGAATTGGGCCGGAAAAGAATCAAAAATCGCCGCGAATCCGTCAATGGACCGCAATCCGGATGGTTCAGCGGTACTCCAGCTAGCCCGCTACGTCAACAAAGCATATTCCATCCATATGGTCGCCGATGCAGACGGCCCCGTCCGAACGGCAATGTATTTCGTTTGGGGTGGTAAGGCTTGGACCGAGCTCGAATGCCGAACGTACGACGAGGGCGTCAATGAGGGTAAGTTCATCATTCTCTTCCGAGGGAACGACATTGAAGAATGGGAAGACTACCAGGGTGCGATAGGCAGCGACCTTGACAACCTGCATCCTCCGCCCCTCATGAAATACAAGAGTCCAGTGGGCGCGTACACCCAGGGTATGGCTGGCGGCGCCACGGGTTTTCTCGTGCTCGACAACAACCTGGCGCTCCACCTCCACCCCTGGGACACGAGCGAAAAGATCTTCATTACGTCGGCAGCCGTTGACCCTGAGGGACTAAAGGCTGGCTACCTCCGAATCCGAGATGGCGCTGCCTTCTGGGGTACGTCAACGTTGTACCGCACAGGAATCAACGTCTGGGACCCGATAGGCGGCGCTCGTCCCTTCATTCGCTGGGTCGGCGACTGGACCCGGGGAGCAGGGAACTTCGGCACTGATGGAATCGATATGGTTTGGTGCCAGGGTGAAGGGAAAGCACCGAATGAGACCAAGTTCCCAATACGGTCGATCATGACGGCGCCGTTCACTACGGACCCGGCAAAACTCCAACCACGGCGACTGCGGGCCTTGCCGACGAACAGAATCTCTGGAGCACCTGCCCAAGTTGGGTGCGGATATGCGGCATTGGAAGGCCCCGCAAATGACCTCATCGTTACTCGTCTCAGTGACGGCTGGTCTTGGTTCGTCCCGAACACCGTCGAGCGGCGACTCTCTACGGCCCTGGGCCTAACGTGCACCGAGCTATTCGCAACAGGCGAGATCAACGGTCGCTATACGATTGCTCGCGTGCGCCTGGATTCGTTGGGTACGGGTCTACCGCCGGATTGAAGAGGCATCATGAAAAGCAAATCTCCTCGCACGTTTGCTCGTGCGCGCAACGTTCCGCGTGACGCCATCGGTTGCGTGGTAGTCCTGGTCATCGCCTTCGGGCCACGAAATGCTCTTGCAGCGGATGTCGGCCCGCAGCCGGCAAAGGCTAAACCTGTTCACTCGCCACCTGCAAAGGTGCCCAATGCCGCAACTGTTCGACCCATCGCCGTGCGCATCGAGGCGACGGTAGAACTATTCGCCCCACTCACCTTCGGAATTACTGCGGGTTATGCCTTTCGCCCTTGGTTTGTCCTCGAAGGAACTGCCGCGTATCAATTCGGTTTCAAGCATGGTGCAATGGGCAGGTTTCGCATACCCATTACGCCGTCGTCGTCGATTTCCACCGGTGTTGGCGTAACGATTCAGTGGATACCGTGGAACGATCATCGTGGCCCTCCCGGTCTCGATCTATGGTTGCCCGCTGAAGTTGGGTACGAATACCGCGAGAAGGAGGGTTTTACGTTCCTCGTCGGACTCGGCGCGTCATACTGGCTCTACGCCTATCGTGACTATTCTGGCTTCTCGGACAGCACCTTTCATCAGCTCTTCCTCGAAAATTTGCCGCAATTGCGTCCAACGGCACGCGCCGGCCTCGGCTGGGCATTCTGAATTGCGCATCGAGCGGCCAAATCGCAGCAACCCCTACCCCCTCAGTGCCAACATCGCGTGAGACAGCGTTCGCTCAACCGGTCGTCGCGATCGGCGGTCTTGCCAAATACCGACACATCCGGTCGAGGCGCTTGCGCGACCCACTCTGCGCTCGCCCGCCCTCCCCCAACCTCCACAGGTCCGCCCTAGGCAGCTCGGCTGCCCCTGCGACACCTCGCACGGCCTCCCCCGAGCAGCTCGGCTGCCCCCGAGCGACCGTCTCCATTCGCTCCATCCCAGCCAAGCTGCCCTGTTGCATGCGCTTCCGGCCCGCCGCAAGCAGCTCAGCTAGGCTGCGACGACCCTGCTTCCACGGGCGCGCCTTGCTGAACTGCCTCGGGCGCAGCTTCCTCGGCTTTTGCAGCCCGTCCCCCTCGCCCTTTGTACAGCGACGGCGCCAAGTCGTCCGCGTCACCTTCATGCCAGCGCAGGTATTGCACGGCGCGCCGTGTTTCATCATACGCGCGCATGAACAGCGTAAAGGCACGCACGCGACGTTCAGCCGAGGGCAATGCAACCGTGCCAACCTGTTCACGCGCGCCGAGTGCCGACAAGAGCAGCGCTCCAAGCTCTCCGGCGCGAGCTACTTCTTTTTCCGTTGCAGCGGTTTTGCCTTGCAAGGTTTTCCAATTATCGGAGAACAGCGCCGACAGAGCGACCAAGTCATTGGCAATATCAAGATTGCCCTGGCCCGATCGGATTTCTTCGACGGTTTTTGACGGCACGAGACCCCTACCTGCAGCGGCTTCCGCGTCACGCAATAGGTTTGCCCGAAGCGGCGCAGCTTCTTCGGTCAATTCCTTGACGGTATTCTTCGGCGCCGTCTCGTTCAAAAACAGCAAATGCGAATACCACGCGGCCAGCGCATAGGTCCCGAGCTTATCGAACGTGGCAATGGAATGTTTTGGCAGTTGTTCGACGATGGCTGCGCGTAGCGGTGCGAGCCCTTCGAGCGCTCCGAGGGCCAGCGATACGGCTTGCGGAATGTCGACATTGATGGTCACGAAATCGGCTTCCGCAACGGATGCGAATTCGTTTTCGACTTGTAAATGGGCGGCTCGTGCATCGGGCGGCAATCCGGGCTTTTTGGGCGCGGCTTTTTTGGATTCGGGCATGATGTACCTCGTCGTAAGCGGTGCGGCCGAGACGTTATCCGAATCGAGCGCTTGATGGAAGGGGGACGTTACAAACTTTGCTTGCCCTTCATGTTTTCCTCCCTGTAGCCTACCTGCTGCGTCGATACGTGCCAGGTGCTGCGGTGGACGGCTCGGGATGGCGACATGGCTTCGGTTTCTCTGGGCGGCGAGCGTGCTCGTGTTGAAGTCGTGGCGCTGCCTTCTTGGGGCGGTCTGTGGTTCGGTGCTCGTGGTCGCGCTCTTCACGACGAACGCATGGGCCGACGTAGCGCCCGTCGAGGTGTGCTGGAGGCCGGACAATCTTTCGCCGGACAACGACACGTTCGCGATCGTCAAGCGCATCACTGGATGGAGCGTCGCAAGCTCAACGGCAACCTGGGACCCGAGAACCGACCCTCATATCTGTTTACAAGCACAATCCCAAACTCGGCGCCGATAGCCTCGACAGGTTTCCCGAGGATATTCGCAAGGACGCGCGGCGCTGTGTACCTGCACCCGCGGTTCAGCCGCCGCCGGAAGCGGATCCGCCACCTCCACCGCCACCGCCACCTCCGCCACCGCCGCCCCCGCCGAAGAAGGCCAAGCCAAAGCCGCAAAAGAAGAGCGTGAGCAATGGTCCAAAACCATTGCCCAAGCCGATAACGCGTTCAGCGCAAAAGCCTGCTGCAAGGCCGGAGCAGCCGCGGAGAGCGCCGTCGGTATTGCCTGGGAGTGAGCGGTTGCTGCCGAAGGACGAGCAGGCGCGCGTGCTGCCGGATGCAAAGGACGCGTCGCCATTGCCACGGCCGTCGCTTTCGCATTTCGCGGTGAATTGCGCGGATGAAAAGGCGCCGTGCAAGCGTGACACCGAATCGACGACATTCGCCATTTCGGACGAGCTTCATGCGCAATTCGTCCGCGTCGTCGAGCAAACTTGCAAGGCTGCGGCCGACGAAAAGCCGAATACGTCATTCATCGGCCAACAGGCGGGTGTTCGGCCCTTACGCATCATGCCGCCCACGGGCATTGCCATTGAGCAATTCAAGCGCATGGTTGCCGATGCGCTGCGCTTGGGAAAGCCGGTGCCAGCTCCCACGACCCCGGATCCTGGCCCTCGTGCCGTGGATCATCCGGCCGCGCAATTCGTTGGAGGCGCGGGCGCCGGCGTACCGCTCAGCTTCCTGCCTTTGGGCAGCCTTGTCGCGGATGTTGGCATTGAATCGGGCGTTTTGCCTCGCGGCACCCCATGGGCGCGCTTGGGCAAATCCGTTGGGGAAGGCGTCGGGGGCATTGCTCAAATCGGCGTTGGATGCGCCGGTATCGCTGGCGGTGGGGGACTCACGGCGACCGGCGGAGGTGCACCCGCGGGCGTCGTGATCGTCGTGGGCTCCGCGGGCCTCGTGGCCAATGGCCTGCTCTCGTGCGTCGTGAGCGTGCAGCACGGGGCCGACGCGCTGTCGGACATCCTATCGCGCGCGGATGATGCGCAGCCGGCTACGGCTACGGCATCCAGCCCGCCACCTTCGCCAGCGCCCGCCGCGCGCCCGCCGCAAGCGCCGCCGCCAGCCAAGGCACCGCCGGCTCCCGTGGCGAAACCGGTGCAAGCGCCACCGCCGCCGGCCAAGACGACGACCACGACGCGCCCGAGGGGAGCGTCCGAGCCAACGACGACGACCACGACGAGCCCATCAGGCACGAGGACGACGACGCGGCCGAAGGGGGCGCCAGGCGGACAACCCGTCATTCGCAATGCACATCTTGCTGGGAAAGTCCATCCTAAAACGAAGGTGCCGTTCGACAAAGATGGGTACCCGGATTTTCGAGCAGCGGGTGTGGTAAAAAAAGAGGTGAAGATCAAGTTTACCGGCGACAGGAAAAGGGACTTCAAGCTGGCAAATGAAAAGGCGGGATGGAAAGAACACCCCAAGGACCATACGTGGCACCATCATCAGGATGGCGAGACAATGCAACTGGTACCCAAGGGGATCCACGAGCAGACGGGGCACACCGGCGGTTTTGCGAGGACGAGCCAATGACCATGCTGGAAATTGTTGAATCTGGCCGAAAGCTTTCTGTAGATGACCTCGCGCGTGTCGAGCAGTCGATTGGTCGGCCACTGCCGGAACAGTACGGCGCCTTCTTGCTTGCACATAACGGTGGACGTCCGCGGCCAAACCTAATCGACATCCATGGCGCTGACTTCAAAGGAACCGATATCAGCGTGTTTCATGGTATCGACGACTCGACTGAGTCATGCGATCTTCTGTGGAACCTCGAAGTTCTCGAAGGTTGCAAGGACAACAAGTTGCTTCCGATTGCCTGTGACTCGGGCGGCAACATCTTCATGCTGGATTTGTCGAAGGAGCACCATGGGGAGGTCTTGTACTTCGATTCCGCCGAAGTACCGCCGCGCCCATACTTCTTGGCCAAAGACTTCAACGGTTTTCTCGCACAAATTCGCGACTGGACACCTGAGGAGCTTGCGGACATCCAAGCTTCATTGGAAGCGACCGCTGATTGAAACGTCAACTTCACGCGGAAGGCTCCGACGAGCAGGGTGTGGCGAATTGACAAACGATCGTGCAGACCCCCCCGATCATGCGCACCCCCGTTCGGTCAGAAAAACGTTTGTCTGAAAATACTGGCATCCGCGGGAGCTCTCCGGTAGGAAAGCGCGCATGACTCCGCGCAAGCTCAAGATGCTGTCGATTGTTACCATCGCCCTTGGCGCACTCGATCTTTTGGCGGCGCTCACCGGAGCGGCAAGCCTTCGGGCGGGGCCCGAGAAAATGATGGGCGATACGCCTGCACAAACAGCGGCGCTCGCCGAAGTCCAGCAGGAGATGAAAAAAGCGCTGGTGGCCTTGACCGAGAACTGGGCGACGTACAACCGCTTTCTGGTGACCATCTCGCTCATGGTCTCGGCGGCGCTGCTCGTGGGGGGTATCATGAGCCTCAAGCTTCGCAAGCAAGGCCGCGATATCCTGGCGACCACGTTCATCGCGGCGATTCCATTGAAGGTGCTCAATGCGATCGCCTCGGTGTCGATCGGAATGGCTACGATACAAATCTTGCGCGAATTCAGCCCCAAGATCGTGCGTGCAGCATTGCCCGCTGGACGTACTATGCCACCAGGCGTGGAGGGCTTGTCGACTGGCCTCGCAGAGACGAGCATGCTCTTCGGGCTCGCCGTGGGCGTGGGCTGGCTCCTCTTGCAAATCGGATTCTATATCGCGGGCGCGATCTATCTTCGCAAGCCCGAGGTGCGCGCGGCATTCAGGTCTTGATCACCTTGACATCCTGAAACACGTGCCGACGTCTGGCTCGTCCGCTCAGCCCTCCGCCGCATACGCGCATATCTCGCAAGTACAGCCGCTCCACCTTGACCCATATCGGTCTACCCAAAGCAGCTCGACTGCCCTCCCCCAACCTCCACCGGTCCGCCCTAGGCAGCTCGGCTGCCCCCGCGACACCTCGCACGGCCTCCCCCGAGCAGCTCGGCTGCCCCCGAGCGACCCTCTCCGGTCGCTCCACCGATGGTGCGGTCATTTGAGGAATAGTGCCGTCATTTGACCTGATCGCGCTTGCGGCGACCTACAATGCGCTTGCCTGAAAAGGCGCCGCCCACGGAGCTTGTCCAACTCCGCGGGCGACTTGGCGCAACCCCGTCGTAGCGAGGTCGTACCCGATGCTTCGTCTAGTTCACCCTGCCCCGCAGGGCCAAGAAAAGCGCGCGTCCAAGGGACGTCGCAGCCCTTCATTCACGCCCACGCCCGAAGAACGAGCCCGGATCCGGATCGCCGTGCAGAACGTTGCACGCGCTTACGGCGGATACGAGGTGCTCTCGTCGGTCATAGGCGTGCCTGTAAGCACGCTTCACCATGTCAAAAACAAGGGGACGTATGCCATGGCGGTGCTCGTGGCTCGCGCCGCGAACATCCCCATCGAGCAAGTCCTGTCTGGTCGTCCTCATGAAGCAGGGGCTTGCGCTCTCTGCGGTCGAAAGGGGGCGCGATGATGACGTCCCCCTACCGCAGCCGCCCATTGAAGGGTCGTGATCTGAACGAGATGCAGCGGGCAAACCTGCGCGCGCTCGTTCGGCAGCTTCGCCGCGAATACTCATGGATCACGATCGCTCGCTTGCTCGGCTTCCGTCGCGCGTACATCCGCGACTTTTTCGATGGGAATGAGCCGGGCAGCATGGCCCTCGCACGCGGCATCTCTGCGGCTTCCGAGCTGGATCTGGACGTGGCCTTGGACGGTCGCTTCACCATTACGAGCAAGGGCGTTCGGCCACTGCGGGGGAAGTGATGCGATTCGTCATCAATCACGCGGGGAATCGCATCGTCGATGCCACCCCGGAAGAGACGCACGCCTTGCGCCCGTGCATTTGCGCGGCGCTGCGCCGTCACGGCTGTCCAGAACGCGAGATCGACGATATCGCGCAGCACGTCGAGATCGTCACGTGGCAAGGCATCCAAGACGGACGAATCCAGGGCTACGAGCTTGACGAGCCCGACGTCGCCTTGCTTCGGTTCATGTTCTTGGTCGCAAAAAACGCGTTCATGAACTACAAGCGCAAGGCATCGACGCGGTACGAGGCTTTCCAGGATGAGCCCGCGGAATGGCCGTCATGCTCTCCCGTGGCGCGTTTGGAAGCGCGGGATCTGCTCCGACGCATCGAAGAACGTCCCCTTGTCGCTCGCTTCCTTCTGAACGTTGCGGCGGAAGTGCCGTACGTCGAGCGCTACCACGACGCGCAGATGGGGGACGGGACGTACAACGCGCGGCTTGCGCGCAGTCGCAAGTGGTTGCGAAGCGTGGTCACATCTGGACGATGGCGCGAACCGCCGCAACCAACCCCGCCTACGCCGTGGCATCGGAAGAAACGGCGGTAGCTCCTGACCTACCCCATTGCGACGATCGACTCGTCAGAATTTGGTCCGTGCCGGACCACCAACAACTGGCGTTAGCGAAGGGTCGTGGTTCAAGTGAAGCTTTACCGACTTCACCTTGCATTGCGCCGCGAGGTCGTCCAGTTCTTCCTGAGTCACCTGTCGGCCCAACAATGCTTTGCGCTGTTCCCATAGATTTTGGAAGCGCTCGATCCGGCCAATATCGTCCAATTCATCGATGTTGTTCATCTGCGTTATGCTCCACATGAGCGAGCGCGCGAAGAACAGAACATCTCCTTGACGAATGGCCAGCATTCCCATAGTCTCGGCTCCACGACCCTGGCAGGACGTGGAGCGAGTTTGATGAGGCGCCACCTCGCGAACTCGCTTCTTTCTTTTGTTCTGTTGCCATCGTCCGTCTGGACGTAGGACCATGGAAAGCATGTGCTTCGCGGTACGTCAAGGCGAGATCCTGAACACCCGCACCGATGACGATATTCGTCCGACCATAAAACAATTCGCTTGACCTTGTTTCAACGCGGTTCTTGCACGTTGTTTCACCCCGCCAAACTGACATACATTGTCCTAGCACTAGGGCAAACCCTAGCAAACGCTTGGGTTTGCGATATATTTGTCCCATCACTTGACGCGTTCCGATGACTTCGACGTGAGTCGATGCCGGTACGCATCGCGAGGGGACCATGGCGAACGTCCTGTCCGACGAGAAGCGTCTTGCCGTGCTTGCGGCTTTGGTCGAAGGCAACTCGGAACGCGCGATCGAGCGCATGACCGGTGTCCAGCAAAAGACCATTGGTCGCCTTGCTCTTACGCTCGGTCAAGGTGCCGCGAACCTGCACGACCGCCTCTCTCGCGAGCTGCATTGCTCGCTTGTGACCGTCGATGAAATTTGGTCCTACGTGGCCAAGAAGCAGGCTCGCGTTACGCCGAAAGATGGTCCCGATGTCGGGGAGGCGTACACGTTCGTGGCTCTCGATTCGTCGTCCCGGTTCGTCATTTCGTGGCACGTTGGCAAGCGCAACGAGGAAAGCGCCAAGGCGTTTATGAACGATTTGCGCTCGCGTCTCGTGGTGATGCCTGCGATGACCAGCGACGGCTTTGCGCCGTACGTCAACGCCGTTGGTGCCGCGTTCGGCCCTGGTATCGATTACGCCATGACGGTGAAGAACTACGGCAGCAAAGGACGTCGTGATGACTACCGCTACGAGCCCCCTCGCGATCCGTTCATCACGAAGAAAGTCGTGTTCGGGGCCCCGAACCTGGACAAGGCGAGCACGGCCTACATCGAGCGAAACAATGGCACGATGCGCCATCACATCGGCCGCATGCGCCGACTCTGCTACGCGTTCAGCAAAAAGTCCGAGAACCACTGCGCCGCCGTTGCGCTGAACTATGCCTGGTACAACCTCGGAACGGTCGTGAAGACGTTGCGCGTCACGCCCGCGATGCAGCTCGGGATCACGGACCATGTTTGGACGATCGACGAGTTCCTTGCCGCGCTGTTGACGTCTGGACCGTGTGAACCCCCGGTCAAGCAACCGCTCGCACCGCGCACGCCCGAAGTGACGCACCGCGAGCTGCCGAACGGTCGGGGCTTCCTGCGCGTCATCGACGGTGGCAAGATGAAGCCGATCGAAGCTCCCAAGCCCGTCCCGATGACACCAGCACCGATCGCCGTTGCAGCTCCCATCGCCGACGAGAACGGACAGCTCGATCTGTTGTCGTGGCGACCGAAGGAAAAACAGCTGTCGCTTTTCACGGACAGCTAGACACGCGCCGCATACGTATGCGAGCATGTTTGCATGAGTGAAGCCACCCGATGCACGTGCGATTGCGCGCAGTGCGCCAATTTGAGAGCGCTTGCTGAAGACCCCGTGTACCTAGCGGCATGGCAAAGGCTTGTCGAGTTGCACCAAGCCATGGTGGATGATGGCTTCTTTAGTCCTTCGCAATCGGTATTCCAGGATTCACCGGAACACCAAACGGTTTCTCAGTCAGCTTAATGGTGAAGCTTGGCAGGTACTTCGCAGCATAGCCGCTTAACTCGCCAATGATGTTGAAGCCTGTTGTGTCAACGCCGGATGGCGTTTTGACCACAAATGAATCTAGTTTCACCTTGCTA